>CBHWBX010000165.1:0-8676 GCA_966111935.1 uncultured Gemmatimonadaceae bacterium | reverse complement strand
CAGAAGAAGGAGCTTCAGGTCACCGGCGAGAGCCAGCTCGCGCGCTACAATCTCGGGCTCGCGTTCCGCAGCAAGGGCTATTACGCCGAAGCGCTGCGTGAGTACACGACGGCGCTCGAGCGCGGCGAGGAGCGCGACCTCGTGCTCCAGGCGATGGCCGAAGTACATCTCCTCATGCGGCAGCCGACGGAAGCGCTGTCGCTCTACGACGAGCTGCTGCTGCGCCAGTCGCAGAGCCCGAAGTTGTGGAACGAGCGCGGCGTCGCGCTGCATCAATCAGGACGGTTCGGCGACGCCGAGCAGAGCTACCGCAACGCGCTGAGCTGCGAGCCGACCTACGCGATCGCCTACAACAACCTGGGCGTCTCGCTGTATCACCGCGGCGCGATCGACGAAGCCGTGGCGGCCTTCTGGAACGCGCTCGACGCACAGCCGTCGTTCGCGAAGGCGCGGCTCAATCTCGCGCTGCTCCTCAGCCGCGGAAAGCGCTATCCGCTCGCGCTCGAGGCGTATCGCCAGGTGCTGACGACGGACGGCGAGAATCCGATCGCCTGGAACGGCATCGGCCTCGTGCTGACCGAGCTCCGGAAGTTCGAGGACGCGCGCAACGCGTTCGCGCGCTCGATCCAAGCGAAGCCGGAGTTCGCGGAAGCGCACTACAACATGAGCTTCACGCTCTCGAACCTCGGCGACTTCGAGGGTGCGCTGCGCGAGACGAAGCGCGCGTTGGAGCTCGATCCGTATTACGTCGCGCAGAAGTTCGAGCTGGCGATGGACGTCGAGTACGAGGACCCGGATCTCTCGATCCAGCCCGATCTCGGCGGCGCCGAGCGCACGGCCGAAGCGGCGGTCGCCGACTTCAGCTTCGATCCGCAGTCGCTCGACTCGCTGTTCACGGAGATCGCGCCCGCCGTCACCGCGCCGGCGCCTCCCGCGCAGCGCAGCACCGACTCGTCGCCGTTCGCGATGGCGACCGACTATCTGTCGAAGGGCTTCTACGATCGCGCGACCGCGGAGATCAACCGCGCGCTGTCGCGCGGGCACGGGCGCGGCGAAGGCATGGCGCTGCTCGGCGACGTCTACGCGAAGCAGGGGCTGTTCGGCGAAGCGCTCGAGCGGTATCGCGAAGCGTTGCGGATCGACCAGGATCTCTGGAGCGCGCGCGTCGGCGAGGCGTGGTCGCTCGTCCGCGTCGGGCGCGGAAAGGAAGCGCGTCCGCTCGCCGAGCGTCTCATGCGCGACGCGCCGACCGACATCGACGTGCTGATGCTCGCCGCGACGGCGTGCGCGGATGCCGGCGATCCCGCGGCATCGCTGTCGGTGCTCGACGAGGCGCGTCGCGTCGCGCCGATGCGCGCCGACGTCCAGCAGAAGGTCGGCGACATCGCGCGCTCGCTCGGCGACAACGAAGGCGCGATCTCGGCGTATCGCCACGCACTACAGCTCGACAGCGACTTCGCCGTCGTGCGCTTCCAGCTCGCGAAGCTGCTCCAGCTCAAGGGGCAGAATCGCGACGCCGAGCACGAGCTCGTGGCGGCGCTCGACGCCGTGCCGACGTACGCCGAAGCGACCCTCGAGCTGGCGATGCTCCGCCGCAGGCTCGGACGCGCGGCCGAGGCGCTGCCGCTCTTGATCGACCTGCTCCAGCGCGACCCCTATCACTTCGACGCGCTGCTCGGGCTCGGCGAGACGCTGCTCTCGCTGGGGAGAAAGCGCGACGCCGTCCATGCGTTCGCGCGCGTGCTGCGCTTCGATTCGACGCACGTCGGGGCACTCTTCCACGAGGGCGCGATCCTCGGCGAGCAGCGGCGGTATCGCGACGCGATCGAGCGCTGGAACAAGGTGATCGAGCTGAGCCCGTCGGGCGATTACGCGCGGCGGGCGCGCCGCGAGATTCGCACGGCCACGGATCTGATGCGCGTGTTCGGCTCGCGCGGGGAGCGCTGAGCGCATGGCGATCGAAGGACCGCTTCGCGAGCTCGGCATCCACGACGTCTTCCAGCTGCTCGACCTGAGCCGGAAGACGGGAACGCTGCGCGTGACGTCGGAGCTGCGCGAGGACGAGGGCCTCGTGCTGTTCGACAACGGCCGCGTCGTCGAGGCGACGGTGCGCAGCAAGGCCGTCCCGATGGAGCTGGCGCTCGTCCAGTCGGGGCGCGTGAGCGAGAACGATCTCGAGAAGGCGCGCGCGAAGCAGTCGAACGGCCGCGCCGGACGCGAGATCATCGACATTCTCGTCGAGATCGGGGCGATCACGCAGCGCGAGCTCGAGCGGCAGCTGCGGCTGCAGATCGAGAGCGTGGTGTTCGACCTGATGTCGTGGCGCGAGGGCTTCTTCTCGTTCGAGGAGCGGTCGCGCGACGAGGTGAAGCGCGACATCCGAATCACCGTGTCGACGGAATCGCTGCTGATGGAAGGCGCGCGCCGCATCGACGAGTGGTCGCGCATCGAGGACGTGATCCCGAACCTCGACGTGATCCCGGAGCTCGCGCCCGTGGACGCGGAGCGCGAGGGCGGCGCGATGCTCGACCTCCTGCCGCACGAGTGGCAGGTGCTGACGATGATCGACGGCGAGCGCGATCTGCGCGGGATTGCCGCGGTGCTCGGACGCGACGAGTTCGAGATCGCGAAGATCGCCTACGGCCTCGCGACGACCGGGGTCGTCGTCGTCGGAATGGCGAAGCCCCGCAAGGTCACGCCGAGCGTCGTGCAGTTCGCGGCGGCCGATCCGCGCCTGCCGATGACGACGGTCAGATTCCTGACGGCCGACATCGCGACGGCGCGCAGCGCGGTCGAGCAGCTGCTGCGGATGTCGCCGAACGGCCCGGTGGCGGCGGAGGCGCGCGACGCCCTCGAATCGCTGGTGAAGCTGCAGCGCGTGCTGGAGGCGAGACCATGATCGACGACATCCGTCGGTGGAGCGACGAGCTCGCGCGCGATCCGTCGAGCCTCGTCTTCCTCCAGCTGAGCGAAGCGCTGCGGAAGCAGGGACAGCTCGAGGTCGCGCTCAAGATCGCGCTCCGCGGCCTCGACCGGCATCAGCGCAATCCGGACGCGCACGATCTCGTGGCGCGCATCGCCGTCGACCGCCGCGATTTCGAGCGTGCGTTCCAGGAATGGGACACGGTGCTCAGAATCGATCCGTCGCACGTCGGCGCGATGAAGGGATTGGGCTACGTCTGCTTCCAGCAGGGTCGCTTCGATGCGGCGGAAGAATTTCTGAGCCGGGCCGCGGAACGCGGCGCGGGGAAGGCGGTCACGAACGCGCTCGAGACCGTGCGCCGGTCGTCGTCGGGGAATACGACGCTGGCGTCGGTGATCGCGGCGTCGCGTCCCGATCCGCTGGCCGACCCGCAGATGCTGTTCGCCGATCTGCTGCTCGACGACGGCCAGACCTCGCTGCTGCTCGACGCGAGCGGGTACGTGCTCGCGGGACTCTATCTCGACGGCGAAGGGAACAACGTCTCGCAGGACGTCGGCGCGCAGCTGAGCGGCATCTCCGACGAGGTCCGTCGGTCGACGCGACATCTCGACATCGGCGAGTGGAAGTCGATCACCTTCGAGACGCACGCCGCGGTCGTGGCGATGGCGCCGGCGCCGTCGGACAGCCTCGTCGTCGTCGCGGCGTCGCGGGCGACGCCGCTTGGCCTGTTGCGGCGACTGCTCGACCGGTGCGGGCTTCGGGCGGCGGATTGGCTCCGAAGCTCCGGCGCGGAGAATCGGTCATGAGTCCGTTCGCGACGGTTCTCGAGGGGCTGACCCGACAGCGTGGCGTCCGGGCGAGCTTGATCGTCTCTGAGAGTGACGGATTGGTGGTGGATTCGAACCTCCGATTCGGACAGGACGGCGAACGGGTAGCGGCCCTCGCGGCATCGATGTACCGCAAAGCGCGGTTATCGGCGAAGGCGGCGCACCTGGGCGCTGTCGCGTTTCTCCAGCTCGACGCCGAGCGGGGACGGATCTGTGCAGTCGGAGGGCGGGGCGACCTGGTGCTCGTCGTCGTGGCCGACCCTGCGGCAAACGTCGGCCTGATTCGCATGGAGCTGTTGAAAGCGCTGGAGATCCTCGCGTGAAGATCGCCGCGGTCGAAGCGTGGGTCGAGGCGCCGCTGCGGCGCTTCGTCGACGACGCGCGCGCGCGGCTGGCGCTGTTGCTCCATCCGTCCGGCCAGGTGGTCGCCCAGGCGGGCTTCACGCGCGAGGTCGACGTCATGACGGCGTGCGCGCTCGCGTCGGCGGCGCACGCGACGTCGGGCGAGCTGGGTCGCCGCATCGACGGCCGTCCCTTCCGCGGCCTGCATTATGCGGGTCCGGAGAACCAGTTGTTTATGGCCGCCGTCGAGACCGCGCGCGGCTCGTACATTTGTCTGACGGTCTTCGATCAGGAAAGCTCGCTCGGGCTCGTCCGGATGTATTTCGACGAGCTGGGACGCGAGCTCGCCCAGGCCGCGCCGCCGCTCCCCGAGCTCCGCGGCCCGACGCTCGGCGCCGATTTCGAGGCTGATCTGAACAAGAATCTCGCGATGCTTTTTGGAAGAGCGGATCGAGGATCGGGAATCGCGGAGCGAGGGCCGTTGCAATGATGCCCTCGAATCCCACCCCACTCCCGATCCGCGCTCCCCGTTCCCCGATCCTCTCCTGATGTCCCTCGTCAACTACGCGACCCGCGAGATCACGTGCAAGATCGTCTACTACGGACCCGGCAGGTCCGGAAAGACGACCAATCTGCACTACATCTACGGCCAGGTGCCGGACGAGCGGAAAGGGAAGATGGTGTCGCTCGCGACGCAGACTGACCGTACGCTCTTCTTCGATTTCCTGCCGCTCGATCTCGGGACCATCTCCGGCTTCACGACGAAGTTCCAGCTCTACACCGTGCCCGGACAGGTCTATTACCAGACCACCCGCAAGCTCGTGCTCCAGGGCGCCGACGGCGTCGTGTTCGTCGCCGACAGCCAGGCGCGCCAGCTCGAGGAGAACATCGAGAGCTTCCAGGATCTGCACCACAACCTCGCCGAGCAGGGGATCGAGGCGCGCACGGTGCCGCTCGTGATCCAGTACAACAAGCAGGATCTCCCGCGCGAGCTCATTCTCGGCCCGAACGAGCTCTCCGACGCGCTCAACTTTCGCGGCGTTCCCGAGTTCTCGGCCGACGCGCTCCACGGGCCGGGGGTGTTCGAGACACTCCGCTCGATCTCGGAGCTCGTCCTCAAGCGGTTGAGCGCCGGCGCGAACGCCGGTGTCGGTGCCCGATAGCGATGCACATCGACTCGAAGCTCCGCTTCGACAACTTCGTCGTCGGCTCGGCCAACCGCCTCGCCGTCGCCGCGGCGCGCGCCGTGGCCGACGCGCCGGGCACGGTGTACAACCCGCTGTTCATGTACAGCAGCTCGGGGCTCGGCAAGACGCACCTCATGAGCGCGATCGGCAACCAGGTGGCGAAGCGCGGCCTGATCGTCGAGTTCGTGACGCTCGATGATTTCGTCGAGGAGCTCCACGAGGCGATCGCCGGCGGCGGCGCCGAGGTGTTCAAGGAGAAGTATCTCCAGGTCGGCGCGCTGCTGATCGACGACATGCAGTTCCTCACCGGCCACAAGGAGACGCAGTCGGAGCTGCTGCGCATCTTCAACGCGCTGCAGGCCGACGGCAGGCAGATCGTGATGACGAGCGATCGACCGCCCTCGGAGATCGCCGACGTCGACGAGCGTCTGCTCACCCGTCTCTCCGGTGGGCTGATCGTCGACATGGGGATGCCGGACTACGAGACGCGCATGGCGATCCTCAAGGCGAAGTGCGAGGAGCGCGGCGTGCGGTTCAAGCCCGGCGTGATCGAGGAGCTGGGACGCGTCGAGTTCAAGAACGTGCGCGAGCTCCAGGGCGCGCTCAATCGGCTCATCGCCTTCCAGACGCTCGGCGGCGAGCAGATCGCCCCGGAGCAGGTCATCTCGATCCTCGGCGATCTCGCCGAGCAGCGGGTGCGTGCGACGCCGCCGCGAATGAGCGGCGAGTTCCTGCGCTTCCTCACCGACATCGAGTCGGTGGTGACGCAGCACGTCGAGCAGTGGAAGTCGCGCCTCACCGAAGGCATCGACTACTGGCGCGGCGAGGGTTACTTCACCGGCCCGCTCGAGCGCGCGCTCGCCGCGACGGCGCCGCCGCCGAGCGTGGAGACGCTGCTGCGCGAGTTCGAAGCGAGCGTGACGAAGCTCCGCGACATCGAGAAGCAGATCACGCGGCTCGATCGCGCGCTCGCCGCGCACGACGCGCTGCACGATCCGGATCGGCTGAGCGAAGCCGAGCAGCTCCTCGACCGCGCGCTGCGCACGTCGACGCCGCCGCCGGGACCGTCGGCCGCGTTCACGCGCGGCGGATTCGAGGTCGGCGCGAGCAACCAGCTCGCCGTGCGCGCGGCCGACGCGATCGTCGGCGTGCCCGGGTCGCGCTACAACCCGTTGTTCATCCACGGCCCGAGCGGCGTCGGGAAGACGCACCTGCTCAACGCGATCGGCAACGGGCTCGTCGACGCACTCGGCGGCGGCGTCGCGTGCGTCCCGGCCCAGCTGTTCGTCGACGAGCTGATCGCCGCGCTGCAGGAAGGGACCGTCGATCGGTGGCGCGCGCGGTACCGCGCGGCGAGCGCGCTGCTCCTCGACGACGTGCAGTTCGTCGCCGGGAAGGAGCGGACGCAGGAAGAGCTGTTCCACGTCTTCAACGCGCTGTACGCCGACGGCAAGCAGCTCGTCATCGCGAGCGATCGTCCGCCGCGCGAGCTCTCGGGGCTCGAGGAACGGCTGCGCTCGCGCTTCGAGGGCGGGCTGGTCGTGCAGATGCAGTCGCCGGATCGGGTGCTGCGCGAGCGGCTGTACCAGCGCTTCCTGCTCGATCTCGGCATCGAAGCGACCGGCGAGATGCTGGCGTATCTCGCCGATCGCCAGGTCTCGAGCGTGCGCGAGATCATCGGCACGGCGAATCGCATCCTTGCCTCGGCGGAGATCGCCGCGGTGCCGGTGACGCTCGGCTTCATTCGCGCGCAGCTCGATCCCGACGATCAGGAAGCGTCGCGCGTCGCGGCGATGCGCGCGGCCGCGGACACCTTCTTTCTCGATCCCGAGAAGATCATCTGGCAGTGGCCGGACGCCGGCATGCGCATGATCGAGGAGCTCCGCTAGCGTGGCGATTCGCGGATCTCTCAAGGAGGCGAGCCTCCCCGACGTTCTCCAGCTCCTGGCGATGGGGAAGAAGACGGGCTGTCTGAGCGTCACGCATCGGAACAGCTTCGGCTACATCTACTTCGACAAGGGACGGATCTGCTACGCGTCGATCGTGAATCGGCGCGATCGTCTGGGCGACATGCTGCTCAAGCTCGGCATGATCAACCAGGAACAGCTCTCCGCGGGCGTGGCGCTCCAGGACAAGCGGCGCGATCGGCGGCTCGGCGAGCTGCTCGTCGAGATGGGTGCGCTGTCGACGCAGCAGCTCCACGACGCGATCGAGGTCCAGATCCAGGAAGCGGTGTTCTTCCTGTTCACCTGGAATCAGGGGACATTCAATTTCGAGGCGGACGTCGCCCCCGACGCGAACGACCATACCGTCTCGATCAATCCCGAGTCGCTCCTGCTCGAAGGCGCGCGTCGCGTCGACGAGTGGGGGCTGGTCGAGAAGAAGATTCCGTCGTTCGATCTCGTCTTCGAGATCGATCGCGCGAAGGTGCTCGGCAGCAACGCGACGCTCACCGCCGAACAGCGCGCGGTGCTCGAGCTCGTCGACGGTACGCGCGACGTACAGGCGATCATCGACGCGTCGGGGTTCGTGGAGTTCGAGGTGGGCAAGGCGCTGTACGGCTTGCTCACCGCGGGCTTCATCCACCGCATCGGCAAGACGCAGGCGCAGCCGGCGGTGTCGGAGAGCCGCGCCGAAGAGCATCGCAATCTCGGCATCGCGTTCTACAAGACGGGCATGCTCGACGAGGGGCTGCGCGAGTTCCGCCGCGTGCTCGAGCTGAAGAGCAGCGACGCGTCGGCGCGCTTCTACGTCGGCCTCGTGCTCGCGCGGCAGCACAAGTGGGACGATGCGATCGCCGCGTTCTCCGAGGCGGCCGCGCAGCCGGGCGCGAAGGTCGCGGTCTTCCACAACCTCGCGTTCGCGCTCGAGCAGCAGAATCGTTTCGACGAAGCGCGCGTCGCGCTCGACGAAGCGGTGCGCCGCGGCGGCGGCAGCGATGCGCGCGTCCAGACGTCGCTCGGCGTCGTGAGCCTGATGACCGGCGATCTCGAGGCCGCGGACGCGGCCCTCGTCAACGCGCGCCCGCTCTTCGGCAAGAAGCCGCCGACGCCGACCTGGTATCATTACACGGGACTCACCGCGGCGCTGCGTGGCGACACGTCGCGCGCCGCGGCGATTCTCACGGAAGGCGTCGCCGCACATCCGCACTCGGCGACGCTATTGAACAATCTCGCCGCCGTTCTCGAACGGAACGGCGACGCCGACCGCGCGCGCGTCACGGCGGAGCACGGCCTCCAGGAAGACGCCGGATGCGCGCAGCTCCACAAGAACCTCGGCGATCTGCACTATCGCGCCGGCCGCTACGACGAAGCGCTCGAGTCGTACCTGCGCGCGACGAAGGCCAATCCGGCCCTCGGCGGCGACGTCTATCTCAAGCTCGGCAACATCCGGCTGC
>CBHWBX010000164.1:0-8751 GCA_966111935.1 uncultured Gemmatimonadaceae bacterium | reverse complement strand
GAGTTCGTGATCGGCGGCAACTACGCCGTCGGCCTCGTGCTCTTCCTGATCCTCATCGCGATCAACTTCATCGTCATCACCAAGGGTGCCGGCCGCGTCGCCGAAGTCGCGGCACGCTTCACCCTCGACGCGATGCCCGGCAAGCAGATGGCGATCGACGCCGATCTCTCCGCCGGTCTCATCGACGAGAAGCAGGCGCGCAAGCGCCGCGACGAGATCTCGCGCCAAGCCGACTTCTACGGCGCGATGGACGGCTCGTCGAAGTTCGTGAAGGGCGACGCGATCGCCGGCCTGCTCATCACGGCGATCAACATCGTCGGCGGCATCTTCATCGGCGCGTTCCAGCGCGGCCTGCCGATCGGACAGGCGCTGTCGCAGTACACGATCCTCACCGTCGGCGACGGTCTCGTCTCGCAGATCCCGGCGCTGATCATCTCGACGGCCGCCGGTATCATGGTGACGCACGCCGCCGGCGGATCGAAGATGGGCGACACGCTCGCGACGCAGCTGAGCGCGCATCCGCGCTCGATGCTCATCGCCGGCGCGGTGCTGAGCAGCTTCGGTCTCGTGCCCGGCCTTCCGAAGATTCCGTTCTTCCTGCTCGGCGGCGGCCTCGTCGCCCTCGGCCGCACGGCGGCCGCGGCGCAGAAGAAGCGCGTCGCCCGCGAGCAGGCCGCGGAAGCCGCGGCCCAGCCGGCGGCGCCGGTTGCCGATCCGATGGTCGACCTCCTGCAGATCGACCCGATCGAGCTCGAAGTTGGCTACGCGCTCATCCCGCTCGTCGACGAGAAGCAGGGGGGCGATCTGCTCGAGCGCATCTCGATGCTCCGCAAGCAGTCGGCGCAGGAGCTCGGCATCCTCGTCCCGGCGATTCGCATCCGTGACGACATCCGCCTTCCGGCGAACGAATACATCATCAAGTTGCGCGGCGCCGAGATCGCGCGCGGCGAAGTCATGCCGCGCTTCCTTCTCGCGCTCGATACGGGCCGAGTGATCGGCACGATCGAAGGCATCGACACGCTCGACCCGAGCTTCGGCATGCCGGCGCGGTGGATCGCGACAACGAAGCGCGTCGAAGCGGAATCGCTCGGCTACGTCGTCGTCGAGCCGGCGACCGTCGTTGCGACGCATCTGATGGAGAAGCTCAAGTCCAGCGCCGCCGATCTGCTCGGCCGCCAGGACGTGCAGGAGATGATCGACACGCTGAAGAAGACGCACCCGGCGCTCGTCGACGACGTCGTGCCGAACAAGCTCACGCTCGGCGTCCTGCATCGCGTGCTCCAGCGCCTCCTCAAGGAGCGCGTGCCGATCCGCGACCTCGTGACGATCCTCGAAGCCGTGGCCGACGTCGGCGATCAGACGAAGGATCCGGAAGTGCTCACCGAGCATGCGCGGCGCGCGCTCACGAACACGATCGCGCGGCTGTACATGGACGAGACGGGCACCGTGCGCGGCATCACCGTCGGCGCGAAGCTCGAGACGGCGCTGCTCGGCCTCTTCAGCCCGCGCGCGAACGCCAACCCGGCGATGCTTCTCACGCCGGACAGCCTCGGCAACCTGCTGCGAGAGCTCGATCAGATGTCGAGCATCAACATGGTCGAAGGCCGTCCGCTGCCGCTCCTCACGCCGCCGTCGCTGCGTGTGGGCCTGCGCCGCCTCGTCGAGCCGGTGCTGCCGAACCTGCCGGTGATCTCGCTCGCCGAGCTGCCGCCGTATGTGAAGCTCAGCGCGGTCGCGACCTGGGAGACGCCATGAGACAGCGACGTACGGAGGGCGAAGCCCGATGAGGCAACGTATAGACTGTCTGCTGGTTGCCAGCGGAAAGGGTGGTGTCGGCACGTCGGTGATCGCGTCGCTCGCCGCGCTGTCCGCCGCCGAGCGCGGCGACCGCGTGCTGCTCGTCGACGCGACCGAGTCGGGCGGAACGCTGCATCATCTGTTCGGCGTGCGTCCGACCCACAGCCTGTGGATGTTGAACGATCCGCACGCCGATCCGAATCAGACGTTGATCGGGATCGACGACAAGCTGACGCTCGTTGCCGGCGGCACGAGCGGCACGGCGATCGCGCCGATCAACGACAACGAGCGACGCTCGTCGCTCGCGCGACTCGCCCATCTCTATCAGAGCTACGACACGATCGTGTTCGACGGAGGCTCGCGCCTCGACACCATCGCCGCGGTGAGCGAGCTCACCGATCCGACGTTGCTCCTCGTGACGTCGGCCGACCGGCTCGCGCTCGCCGCAAACTACGCGCTCGTGAAGTCGGTGAGCGCGCGCAGGGACAACGCGCCGATCTCCGTCGTGGCGAACCGCCACGGTGAATCGCTCGCTGAAGAAGCGTGCGACTTCCTCGTCGGCGCCTGCTCGCACTTCCTCGGCCGCACGATCGACGTGGCCGGCGCCGTCCCCGACGATCCGTGTCTGCAGGCGGCGGTCGGCGCCGGCATGACCGTTCGTGATGCACTCGAAGGTTCCCCCGCCGCGGCAGCCGTGCGCGGCATTCTCACCCGCGTAGTGCCGTCATCGCGTGTGCCTCTCCCGGGCCCCGTGGTGATGTCCGGAACATCCTCTTCATTCCGACGCTGGAGCTAGTATGGATTCCCGAGCCACCTGGAAGGCGTTCGCCGGCGGCGACATCGCTGCCCGTGATCTGCTCCTCACCGAAAACCTGAGCCTCGTGCATCACGTCGCTCGTCAGCTCGAGCGAAAGCTCAGCAACGAGCTCGATCACGACGAGTTGGTCAGCGCCGGCACGCTCGGCCTGATGTCGGCGATGGGATCGTTCGATCCCGATCGCGGACTCGCCTTCAGCACCTTCGCCGTGCCGCGCATCCGCGGCGCGATCCTCGACGAGCTGCGTCGCCAGGATCACGTCCCGCGCTCGGTGCGCCGCAAGACGCGCGACATCCAGGCGGCGCGCACCGCGCTCGCCGCGAAGCTCTGTCGCATGCCCGAAGATGTGGAGGTCGCGGAAGCGCTCGGCGTCGACGTGCAGACGCTGTGGAAGTGGGAGTCGGATGTCGAAGGCGCGATCCGCGTCCCGATCGACCGTCCGGCGAACGAGCGCGGCGAGTCGCAGACGTCGCCGCTCGACCTGCTGCACACCGATCCGACGGAAGCGGTGGACGAACAGATCGGCCGCGAGCAGGAAGTGGCGATGCTCCGCGAGGCGATCCTCAAGTTGAAGGAGCAGGAGCGCACGGTGCTCGCGCTCTACTACTTCGAGGAGCTGAAGCTGCACGAGATCGCCGAGATCCTCGGACTGACCGAGTCGCGCGTCTCGCAGATTCGGTCGAAGGCGCTGTCCCGGTTGCGGGAGACGATCGGGGTCGCGCTCACAGCGTAGGATTTCGTCAGAAGAGGATGGGGGCCTCCGGTGCGTCGCCGGAGGCCTCCTTGTTTGGTAGAGCCCCGCGTCGACGGAACTGCAAACCCGCGAAGACAAAGCCGAAGCCCGCGAACCCAGATTGAAGAGTTCGCGGGCTTCGGCAGTTTTTTCGCGGGTTTGCCGTTCGGCCTGACGATGAGGGCTGCCCGGCAGCGAATGCCCAGGTAAATGCCCGGCAATTTCCTCCACACCGGCAAGAATTACCTAGTGACCGAGAAGGCAGAAAGGCCGACGATACACGCGTAAATCCATACAAACCAACGCATTAGAACCATGCCACCGATGAGGCACGTCGGTTGCCTTTCCAGTGGTCCGCAACGTCCCGCCTCGTGCCAGATCCACGCCGTCCCCTCCCTCCTTCCCTCCTCGCCCGACCTCGCCACCAATGCCCCCTCTCAATGGTATGGACAGCGCCGCCAGCGCCCTCCGGTACTGGGAGCGCAAGCAGCAGATCGTGGCGAACAACCTCGCCAACGTCTCCACCGACGGCTTCAAGGCGCAGCGCGTGTTCGCGCAGCTTCTCGACGGCGTGCGACCGGTCGCGCAGGCGACGTCGGATCTCTCGACCGGCAGTCTGCGTCAGACGAACAACGTTCTCGATGTCGCCGTCGACGGTGAGGGCTTCTTCGTCGTCCAGACGCCGGACGGTGAGCGCTACACGCGCGGCGGCGCGCTGCGCCTCGACGAGAAACACCAGCTCGTCGATACCGACGGACGTCCGCTGATCGGTGAGACGGGCATGCCCCTCAAGCTCCTCGATGGACCGATCACGATCAGCAGGACCGGCGAGGTCACGCAGAACGGCCAGATCGTCGATCGCCTGCGCATGGAGTCCGCGCCGAAGGGCGCGGAGCTCGAGCGGCAGGGTGAATCGCTCTGGGTCCCGCCGACGACGCGCACGCCGATGAAGCCCGACGCGCGCAACGTGAAGCAGGGCTACCTCGAAGAAAGCAACGTCAACTCGATGTCGGCGCTCGTCGACATGGTCGCCGTGCAGCGCGCGTATGCGTCGGTGCAGAAGGCGATCGTCGAGATGGATCATGCGAATGAGACCATCACGACCCAGATCGCCCGCCCGCTGTAAGTAGCGCTCCCGATCCCCGCTCCTCGATCCCCGATCCCCTATGAACCCGGCTCTTCGTACGGCAGCTACCGGCATGGCCGCGCAGCAGACGCGCACCGAAGTCATCGCGAACAATCTCGCGAACGTGAACACCACGGGCTTCAAGCGCAGCCGCGCGCAGTTCGAGGATCTGCTCTACCAGAACCTTCAGGGCCCCACGGTCCTCGGCTCGTCGGAGTCGAACACCGCGCCGGCGATCCAGGTCGGGCGCGGCACGAAGCTGACCGCCGTGACGCGGCAGACGAGCCAGGGCGCGCTCGAATCGACCGGCCGCTCGCTCGACGTCGCGATCGACGGCGAGGGGTTCTTCCCCGTGCAGCTCCCGAGCGGGACGACCGCGTACACGCGCGACGGCAGCTTCCAGATCTCTGATCAGGGCGTGCTCGTCACGTCCGACGGCTATCAGATCGGCTCCGGCATCAAGATCCCGAGCGACGTCACCGATGTCACGATCTCGGCGACGGGCGTCGTGAGCGGATCGAAGGGAGCCGGCAGCGAAGCGCAGGAGCTCGGCCGCATCGAGCTCGCGCGGTTCGCGAATCCCGCCGGCCTCCAGGCGATGGGCCAGAACATCTTCGCCGCCACGCCCGCGTCGGGCGAGGCGACGACCGGCTACCCGCTCGACGACGGCATGGGCCGGCTCGTGCAGGGCCAGCTCGAGGGCTCGAACGTCGAGATCGTGCAGGAGATGGTCGACATGATCGCCGCGCAGCGCGCCTATGAGCTCAACTCGAAGGCCGTGAAGGCCGCCGACGAGATGTCGCAGACGGCCACGGAGCTCGTCCGGTAATGTCGCGCCGCTTCGTGCTCCAACTGCTCGTCCTCGCGCTCGGCGCGCATGGGCTGTCGGCGCAGACGTCGTCGACGCAGGCGCCGGCCGCGCGCACGAAGCGCGTCGCCGTAGCGGCGCGCGCGATTCCGCGCGGCACCGTGCTCACCGGCGACGACTTCGTGGTGCGCGATTCTGTCGTACACACCGTGAGCGCGATTCCCGACACGACGCGTGTCGTCCCCGGTTGGACCGCGCGCCGGTCGATCGCCGCGGGCGAGCTGCTCGTCGAGCCGGCGGTGGAAGCGCCGTCGGTGGTGGGCGCGAACGCGCCGGTGCAGGTCGAGTGGATGGATCGCAACGTCACGCTGACCGTGCGCGGGGTTGCCGCGCGCGCCGGAGCGATCGGTGATCGCGTGCCGGTGCGCACCGAGACGGGCCGCCGGCTCGAGGCGACGATCGTCGCTCCGGGGCGCGTGCGGATCGACTGAGGACAGATGATGATGAAACGATTGATGAACGTGCCGGTGGTGCTCGTGCTGCTCGCCCTCATGGCGCCGATGCTCCTCGCACAGAAGAATGAGAACGGATCGCGCACGCGACGCCTCGCGTCATGGACCGCGGATCGCCGGGAGTATTCCGTCGGCGACGTGATCACCGTGCTCGTCTCCGAGGCGACGATCGCGTCGGCGACGAAGTCGCAGACGGGAAGCGATCAGCAGACGCGCAAGAACGGCATGGGCATCGATCTCCCGAAGGTCGGTCCGCTCACGACGCTGCCCTCGGTCGACGGGACGATGTCGATGGACAAGAATGCCTCGTCGAAGCAGAGCGGAGACGCGAAGCGCGGCGTGAACTTCCGCGGCGACATCAGCGTGCGCGTCGTCGCCGTCGACAAGAACGGTCAGCTCCAGGTGAAAGGCACCAAGACCGTCGACGTCGACAAGAACAAGCAGGTGCTCAACTTCAGCGGCTGGGTGCGTCCCGAGGACATCTCGTCGGACAATCTCGTCGCGAGCGAGCGCGTCGCCGACGCGTCGCTGACGTATCAGCTCAGCGGCGACATCGGCAAGACGCGCGGCGGGCTCGTCGGTCGCATCCTCAACGTCTTCTGGCCATGAACAACTCGCGCGCAGCGCAGCGCTCTGCCCGCGTCACGACATGGCGCGTCCGAGTGTGTGTAGGTCTCCTCGGCGCCATGCTCTTCCTTCCTGCCGCTCACGCCGGTGCGCAGGAGATGGTTCGCGTCCGCGATCTCACGATCGAGGACAAGGCGATTCCCGTCCGTCTGATGGGCTATGGCCTCGTCGTCGGTCTCGACGGCACGGGCGATCGCTCGGGCGGCGGCAAGCAGGGCGGCATGACGGTGAACTCCGTCATGAACCTGCTCAAGCGCTTCGGCATCCAGGTGCCGGTGGAAGCGCTGAAGATGAAGAACGTCGCGGCGGTGCTCGTGACGGCGGAAGTCTCGCCGTACCTGCGCGCCGGCGGCCGGTTCGAGATTCACGTCTCGTCGGTCGGCGACGCTCGGTCGTTGCGCGGCGGAGTGCTCTGGATGACGCCCCTTCTCTCCGATGTCGGCAGTGAGCCCGTCGCGTCCGCGCAGGGTCCGGTGCTCATGGCGGACATGGGCGCGAGGTCGGGCGCCATCGAGAACTCCGCGCGCATTCCTACCGGCGGTCTGCTCGAGGGCGACCTGCCGCGTCCGCAGTTCACTCAAAGCTCGAGCCTCCTCCTCCGCGAGCCCGACGTGACGATGGCGACGCGGATCGCGACGGCGATCAACCGCGAGCTCGGCGATGGCACGGCCAGCGTCGAGGATCCCGGCTCGATCGCGCTCAAGCTCAAGGAAGGACGTGAGGACAAGGCCGCGCTGTTCGCGCGGATCCAGGATCTCCGCGTCCAGCCGCAGCGCGTCGCGCGCCTCATCATCGATGGACGCGACGGGACGATCATCGCCGGCGGCGATCTCACCGTGGGCGAGGCGACGGTCAGCCATGGCGGCGTCACGATCACGATCGGCGCGATCGACACGACCGCCGCACCGCCGGGCAATCTACGGATGGCGACCGGCACGCCGGTGACGCGCGTCGCCGCGGCGCTGCACGCGGTGCAGGCGCCGCCGTCCGAGATCGCGGCGATCTTCGAATCGCTGCGCGCGATCGGCGCGATCGCCGCCGAAGTGGTGGTGCGATGAACGTCGGGTCGCTTCCCGGCGGTACGCCACTGGGCGCGCCACCGAAGCCCAACGACGCGGCGCGTCTTCGGCAGACGGCGCTGCAGCTCGAGGGCCTGTTCGTGCAGCGCATGTTCGCCGCGATGCGCGAGACCGTTCCCGAAGGCGGAATGATGCCGCAGAGCAGCGCCGAGGAAACCTTCACGCAGCTGCTCGACGAGAAGATGTCCGAGCAGGTGCCGCAGCAGTGGAACGGCGAGCACTCGCTCGCCAACGCATTGTACAACCAGCTTCGCCGGCAGCTTCCCGCGGCGAGCGATGCATCGAGCTCGGTTACGCCGCGATGATGAACGATCAGATGTCCGATGAAACGTTGCCGGTGCTGCGGACCGTGCTCTCGCCCATCGATTCGATGACGGAAGCGCTGGTCACGGAGCGTCGCCTGATCGACGAGCTCATCGCGGTGATGCGCCGCCAGCGCAACGCCGTCGGCGAGGACGATCTCCAGGCGGTCGACGACAGCGTCTTCGCCACGCACCGCGTGCTCGTCACGCTGAGCGAGGCGCGGCGCCGTCGGCGCAATCTCAATCTGCTGATCGGTCAGCCCGAAGACCTCGGCATCCACGCGCTCGACGAAGCGCTCGGACCGCGGATGACGACGGCGCTCCGCACGGCCCGCGACGAGCTGCACAACGCCGCGCGCGCGCTGTCGCGCGAAGTCTCGATCAACCGGCGCGTCCTGCGCGAAGCGCTCGCCGCGGGCGACGCGTTCGCGCGCACGCTCGCCGGCATCGACCCGAATGCCGCGCCGTCGACGTACGGCAGCGGCGTGAAAACTCCCACGCCGGCACGCAGCCATCCGGCGACTCTCCTCGATCGGAGGATCTGATGAGCGTCGGCAGCGTCCTCAACACGGCGCGTGGCGCGATGAACGCGCAGCAGATCGCGATTCAGGTCGCCTCGCAGAACATCGCCAACGCCGGCACCGATGGATACTCGCGCCAGCGCGTCGAGCTGGGGACGTCGCTCGAACAGGTCTTTCCGTTCGGCACCGTCGGCACGGGCGTCGACGTCAAGGCGATCACGCGCGCGCGCGACACGATGCTCGACGCGAACTTCCGTCGCGACTCCTCGGGGCAGGCCTACTCCGAGACGATGACGGCGTCGCTGTCGCAGATCCAGTCGATCTTCGCCGAGCCGTCGGACAGCGGCTTGAGTGCGGCGGTCGACGAGTTCTGGTCATCGTGGAACGATCTCGCCAGCGATCCGACGAACGGCGCCGCGAAGGCCGCCG
>CBHWBX010000163.1:0-8790 GCA_966111935.1 uncultured Gemmatimonadaceae bacterium | reverse complement strand
AACAGCAGGCTGATGCCGAGCACCGTGAGCTGTTCCTTGAACTGACGCAGGCGACGCTCTTCCGGGACCGCGCCGCGCTGCATCGTCAGCCCCATCGCGACCGTCGCCATGATGCCGGCTTCTCCCTGCATCCACTCGGAGGCGGCATACACGCCCCAGACGCCGGCGAGCGTTACGAGATTGCTCAACTCGGCCGGAACCCAGCTGCGCTTGCGCAGCACCGCCGAGAGCGCGATGCCGCCCAGAACACCGACGATCGTGCCGACGGCGAGCCGCGCGCCATATCCCCAGATGCCGCTCAGCAAGCCGACCGGCCGCGCTCCGGAGAGCCCGAGCACGATGTCGACCACCGCCACGGCGAGGATCGCGCCGACCGGATCGATGAGGATCGCCTCGGCTTCGAGCGTCGTCTTGAGGCGGCGCGGAAGCGTCACGCGGCGCAGGATCGGCTGTACGACGGTGGGTCCCGTGACCGTGAGCAGCGCACCGAAGACGATCGCCACCGGAAGACTCAGCGCGGCAATCCCCCACGCGGCGAGCGTCGCGCCGATCCATGTGACGAGCGCGCCGACCGTGATCAGTCGCCGAACTTCGAACGCGGCGTCCTTGAGCTCCGCGAGCCGCAGATTGAGCGCGCCGTCGAAGAGGATGACGGCGACGCAGAACTTGACGATGATCCGGAGGCCGGAGCCGAGCGCGTAGGGGTGCAGAACGTCGAGCGCCGACGGCCCGAAGAGCATTCCGAACGCGAGGAGTGGGACGATCGCGGGCACACGCCAGCGATGCCCGAGAACCTGAGCGAACAGTCCCAGCACGGCGGCGAGCGCGAACGTCGCGAAGCCAGGATCGATCGTGTGCATTTCCATTCGAAGATATTAGCGCCGATCAAACCGTCCCACCGGAGCCCAGCCCTTCGGGGCAGAAGCCGAGCCTGTTTGCATATTCCTGCCCCCGGCTTAGCTTCGAGATCATGGAAGCGAGCACCGCGAGCCAGACTGCCGCCAATCAGGAGCGCGCGCGCAAAGTGATGCGCACGGCGCCGCTCGCCGTGCGCGTCTGGACCGGTCGCTCCGCGCTGTCCATCGCCACCACCACGACCCTGCCGCACATCGCCACCGCCGGGGCGCGCCGCACGCGCGTTTCGGACGTGCGACTCTCCGCGCTCCACCCCCGCGTGCGCAGGAACCTCGACTAGTACTCGAGGTTCGGTCGAGCAACACATGACCGCCCCACCTGCGCTTCACGCCAGGTGGGGCGGTTTGTCTTTCCGGTAGCCCCATCCACGGCCGCGTCGGCGACGCGAGGCCCAGGCTGCCACACCCACAACCGTTGAGACGAAAGGGAGATTCACATGCTGAAGATCCTGAGCGACCAGGACAACAAGCATCGACTCGAAGACGCCGCCGGCGTGAACATCGGCTGGATCAACGGCCGCGCGATCGGTTTCCGCGGGTTCCCGACGGAAGATGTCGCGAGGGAAGCCGCGATCGCGGCGTGGCGAGCGCTCGACGCGTCGTTGCGGCTCCAGTATCCGGGATGGCCGCATTACGAGCCCGCCCTCGATCAACTGCGCATGGTCCATGACGGTGTCTACGAATGGTTCCACGATGGGACGACGGAGATCGCGCGGCTTCTCCGGCCGCAGCGTCGCGCCTACGACCACTCCTACGGCATCGAGCTGGTGCTGCCGTCGTATGCGAGCGAGGGCGTGGCGATCACCGCCGCGCACACCGTCGCGAAGGCCGTCATCCCACATCGGAGCGCGCTGGCCACGCCGGCGTGATACGGAGGCCGTCGGTGTCCTTTCGTGAAATCGTCGTCGGCGTCGACTTCGGCGCATCGTCGCTCGCGGCTGTCCGCTGGGTCGCGCACGAGCTCGCGCCGCGGGCGCGGATCCATCTCGTGCACGTCACGCCCGATCCGCGCACCTCGGCGCTGCTGCGTCCGTATGTCCCGGAAACGATCGATCCCTTTCGCGACGTGCACGACGTCTATCAGGCACTCCGCGGCCTCGCGAACACGATCGGCGCGGACCGCACGGACGTGAACATCCTCGAGGGGGTCCCCGCCGATGGACTCGTCCACGCCGCCGAGGAGGCCGGCGACGAACTGATTTGCGTCGGCAAGAGCCGGCAGCGCCGCGCGAGCGGACGATTCGGCGCGACGACGCCGCATCGCCTGCTCTCGCGCGCGCCGCTGCCCGTGCTCACGGTGCCCGAAGCGGCGCGCGCGAAGCGGGCGGCGCGTGGGGCGGCCTGGAGGGTCGGACGCGAGAGCACTCCCGTGCTACTGCCGGCGGCGCTTCTGGCGGCATTGAGCGACGGACGCGAGAGCAATCACGTGCTACAGACGGCGGCACGGATCGCGAGCGCGCACGGCGCGCATCTCGACGTGCTGCATGCGCTCGAAGCCGACGTTCGGGAGGCCGCTGCGGCGGCGCAACGCCTGGGATGTCAGACGCGCCTGCCGACGATCGCGCAGAACTGGCTCGCCGCGCAGGTCAAGCGGCTTCCGTCCGACCGGCCGAGCACGACGACGCTCGCGCCGTGCGGCGACGCCGGTGAGGAGATCGTCGCCCACGCGGCACGCAGCGACGTCGGACTCATCGTGACCGGGCGCTATCGCGAGCGCGAGCCTCGTTCATCGGTGTCGTCGCTCGGAAGCTGTACGCGACTCGTCCTCTGGGCCGCACCCTGCCCGGTCCTCGTGCTCGGCCCGGTGGCCGTCGACCGCACCCCGCCCGCGCGTCACCGCACGCCTAGGCGTGGAGCGCGGCGAGCGTCGCCCCTGTCCGTAATGACCGGCGGCGACGCAGCCTGATCTTCTATTCCTATAATTTAACTTTTATATACAAACGTATGTTTCTGACAGCACCGTCCGCCGATGTAGCGAAGCACCACAACAACCCGTTCGAGGCAATGCTCGCGCGATATACGCGCGCCGCGGCGCTGCTCGACCTCGAGCCGGGCATCGACCGGCTGCTCCGCAAACCCGAGAAGGAGCTCATGGTCGCCGTCCCGGTTCAGATGGACGACGGGTCGATCGAGGTCTTCACCGGCTACCGGGTCATCCACAGCACCGCGCGCGGCCCCGGCAAGGGCGGCATTCGCTTCGACCTCGGCGTTGACCTCGACGAAGTGAAGGCGCTCGCGGCGTGGATGACGTGGAAGTGCGCGCTCGTGAATGTGCCCTTCGGCGGCGCCAAAGGCGGCGTGCTCTGCGATCCCTACACGCTCTCGCGCACGGAGCTGGAGCGCGTCACGCGCCGCTACACGTCGGGGATCATCCAGCAGCTCGGCCCGAACGCCGACATTCCGGCCCCCGATGTGAATACCAACGAGCAGGTGATGGCGTGGCTCTTCGACACCTATGCGATGCACGTCGGGCACGTCGAGCCGGCAGTCGTCACCGGGAAACCGATCGCGCTCGGCGGCTCGCTCGGGCGGCGCGAAGCGACGGGGCGCGGATGCATGGTCACGACGCGCGAAGCGCTCGCCAGGCTCGGAATGCGTGCGGAGGGGGCCACCGTCGCCGTCCAGGGCTGTGGAAACGTCGGCTCGGTGGCGGCGAGCCTGCTCGCGCGCGAAGGCTGTCGCGTCATCGCCATGGGCGACCGCACGGGCGCCGTTCACGATGCGCGGGGGCTCGACGTCGAGGACGTGATCCGCTGGGTGCGCGCAAACGGCGTCCTCGAGGGTTACAAGAGCGCCGACTGGATCACCAATGAGGATTTGCTGACGCTGGAGGTCGACGTCCTCGTGCCGGCGGCGACGGAGAATGCGATCACGAGCGCGAACGCGCACGCGATTCGCGCGAGGATCATCTGCGAAGGCGCGAATGGTCCGACGGCCGCTGACGCCGATGAGATCCTGGAGTCGCGAGGGATCTTCGTGATTCCAGATATCCTCGCGAATGCGGGCGGCGTCACGGTCTCGTACTTCGAGTGGGTGCAGAACCGGGCCGGCTTCTACTGGACCGAGGACGACGTCAACACGCGATTGACGGACGTGATGCGGCGGAGCTTCGACGAAGTGTGGAGCCTGTCGCGGCAGCGTGCGGTGACGATGCGGACGGCGGCGTACATGATCGGCGTCGATCGGGTGGCCGTCGCGCATCGACTGCGGGGGATCTACGCGTGACGCCGGAGGGTCCGATCACTTACCGCAATGGCGCGAACCGCCCCCGCTGGTTCACCGCGACACTGTGATTGCCGAGCGGCGTGTCGAGCGTGATCTCGCCGACGATCTGATATGGCACGAGGCCGGTCGACGCGATCGCGCGGCCGGCCGCGGAGAGCCCCGGCCAGCTCACCTGCACCGGAAGCACGACGACCGCCGAATCGCGCCCCGCGACCTGCTGATGCGTCGAATCGACGCCGGTGGCGATGGTGACGGAGTCGCCGACGAGGAGGCGATAGCGCATCCCGGCGGTGCGCAGCGAATAGGGATTCGGATTACGGACGAGCAGCGCGACGCGCAGCGCCGCTCCCGTCATCCCGAGCCCATCGACCTGGACGTTGTGCAGCGCGACGGTCGGTGGCCGGTACAGGCGACGCGATGCCGCGCCGCAACCGGCGCCCCCCATCCCGACGGCGGTGAGCGCGGCGGCCGCGAGCGCCCGGCTCACGATCGCACGCAGGCGCGTGTGCCGCGGTCGCGAGCTGAATGTTTCGTGATCGTCCATGGCGCGCGTCACAGAGCACGGGCGATGCCGAACGGGCCTGATCGTACACAGGAGTCGAGCTCGCCGCGCGGCCCGGGAACACCGCGGCGGCGTCGCGTACTCATCCCATGTCGACCTGCTGCCGACACTTCCACAAGACTTGCTGCCCCGGAGTGATGATGGTGGAGAACGAGCACGCCCCCGCGCCGCGTGATCTGCAATTCGGCGTCCCCGCGACCGACCTCGCCGAAGGATCGATCATCGACGGAACCCTGAACGACGAGCGCGTCGCGCTCGTACGCTCTGGCGGAACGGCATTCGCCGTCGGCGGGTTGTGCACCCACTACGGAGCGCCCCTCGCCGGCGGCATCGTCACGGACGGCGGCATCCGCTGTCCCCTGCACCACGCCTGCTTCGACCTTCGCACCGGTGCCGCGACCTGTGCGCCGGCGATGAGCCCGATCCCGACGTACGACGTCGTCGAATCCGACGGGATGATTCAGGTCGGCGGGAAGCACGAGCCGTCCGAGCCGCGGCCAAGGCGCACGCCGAGCGACGCCATTCGAACGATCGTGATTCTCGGCACCGGCGCCGCCGGCACGGCCGCCGCCGACATGCTTCGCCGCCGAGGCTTCGACGGACGCGTCGTGATGATCGGCGCCGAGGACGAGCTCCCGTACGACCGGCCGAATCTCTCGAAGGACTACCTCGCCGGGACCTGCGGCGACGAGTGGCTGCCGATCAAGCCGCGCGAGTTCTACAAAGACAACGAGATCGAGCTGATGCTCGGCCATCGCGTCAGCGCGATCGACACCGAGGCGCGCGAGCTGCGCACGCTCAAGGGACGGTCGCCGAGCTACGATCGCCTCCTCATCGCCACCGGATCGGAGGCCGTGGGGCTTCCGATTCCGACGCACGGCTTGCGGCACGTCCACACGCTCCGGACGCTTGCCGACTCGCGCGCGATCATCGCGGCAAGCCAGAACGCCAAGCGCGCGGTCGTCGTCGGTGGAAGCTTCATCGGGCTCGAGGTCGCGGCGTCGCTGCGCACCCGCGGCATCGACGTCGATCTCGTCGCGCCGAGCGGGATGGTCTTCGGCAAAATCTTCGGCCCGACGCTCAGCACCTTCATTCAACGGCTTCACGAGTCCAAGGGCGTCACCTTCCACCTCGGCACGAGCGTGAAGGCGATCGATGCCACGCACGTCAGCCTCGTGAGCGGCAAACGGCTACCGGCGGATTTCGTCGTCGTCGGCATCGGTGTGCGTCCGTCGGTCGCCGTCGCGCAGTGGGCGCGGCTCGAGGTCGCCCAGGGCATCGTCGTCGACGAATTCCTCGAGACGAGCAAGGCGGGCATCTTCGCCGCCGGCGACGTGGCACGCTGGCGCGATCGCCGGAGCGGTGAGAGCGTGCGCGTCGAGCACTGGAACGTCGCGCTTCGCCAGGGACAGACGGCCGCGCGAAACATGCTCGGCGAGCGCGTGCCGTTCGACGCGGTGCCCTTCTTCTGGAGCCAGCACTACGACGTCGCGATCAAGTACGTCGGTCAGCAGGCGACGTGGGATGAAGTCTCCGTCGACGGCGATCCGGAGGCGCGCGACTGCGCCCTCGAATATCGGCGCGGCGGAAAGGTCATCGCGGTGGCGACGATCGGGCGAGACGTCGAGAGCCTGCGCGCCGAGCTGGCGTTCGAGCACGGAGACACGCCGGCGGTGGCGGCGGTCTCCGCGTAGCACTCACCAGCTTCGCCTGACGCTGCGGAAGTCGAAAAGGAGATCGGTGTATGCCAGCTCCTCTTCGTTCGCGCCGTCGCGCTGGAGAGCGAGGTCGGACGACGCTGAGTCACTCAGCAGGCGGCGCGTCCGGTCGGCCGGCGGACTCTCCGCTCGCTTCATCGACGCCGGGAGTGGAGCCTCCGGCTCGAGGCCCGCGAGCACGGCATGCACCTCCTTGATCGCGCGCAGCTTTTCCGGCCGGCCGAGCGCGCGGTGGATCGTGCGATCCCGGCGCGCCTTCTCGCTCCATTGCGGGACCTGCACTTGGAGATCGGGCGGCACGTCGGCGGTCACCTCGTCATGGCAGGCAGCGCAGACGTAGGTGTACGGATCGGCTTTCTCGAGCGACGGGAGCACGCCAGGCCGATCGAGCAGGCAGCGCATGCAGACGCGGTCCTCGGCCGTGGCGAAGTACGATGACAACGGATGGGGCAGCAGGCCGGCCGCGCGCCCATCGCCGTCCCTCCGTCGCGCGATGTGCGCGACGAGGATCATCCACTGCTTGGTCGATCGGCGGAGGATGTATTCGAGCGCACGCCGTTCGATGAGATGCAACGTCGGCGCGATCTCGCGGTACTGCGCGACGAGCGACTCCTCGACGAGCGACATCGCCTGCAACATGACCGTCAGGTTCGCCTTCTGCAGCGCGAGCGTCTGCAGGCGGAGCACCGGCTCGATCAGGCCACCGCTTTCGATCTCATGGCGGCCGGCCATCCGCAGCAGGGTGTTCATCTGCTCGACATTCGCCTGCTTTCCCGTCTTCGTGGCGTGAAACAGAACCGTGTAGCCCGGGTCGGCCTCGTGATGCGCGACGCTCTCGGCGACGCCGATCGTCGCGATCTCGAGGCGGATCAGTCGTTCGAGCGTGCTCATGGTGCACTCCCGATCGGCGCTCCGTCGCGGAGCCACCAGGGGTCCGGCGCTCCCTCGGCGCGCTCGAGCCGCACGGCGGCCATCTTCTGAATCGGCTGCTTCGATACCGGATCCCAGTGCTTCGGCATGAGATCGTTCGCCGCAGTCGTGCCTGCGAGCTCTCCGAAATGGAACGGCATGAAGATCACTCCCGGGGCCATCACGTCTCCGACCTTTGCCGGCGCGGTCACCGAGCCGCGCCGTGAGACGACGCGCACCTGGTCCCCGTCGGCGATCGCAAGCGTCGCGGCGTCCGCTGCATTCAGCGCGACGAACGCGCGCGGCGCTGCGTCAGCCAGCAGCGGCGCCTTCGCCGTCTTCGTTCGCGTGTGCCAGTGATAGACCTGCCGCCCCGCCACCGCGACGAACGGAAACTCCTCGTCGACATCCTCGACGGGCCTTTCGTAGTCACCGGCGAGCAGAAACGCCTTCCCCCGAGGATCGATTCGCTCCCGATACTCGCGCAGCGTGTGCTCGTGGCCGGTCATTAGATCCTTCTCATAGCTCTCGGCGATCTCCCAGCTGCTGGGGAATCGGCCATCCGCATAGAGGCGCGCCGTACCGTCGGGCGCTTTCTCGTTGCAGGGCCACTGCACGCCGCCGCGCTCGCGGAGCATCGCGTATGTCATCCCCGAGTAGTCGGGAATCGTGTCCCTGGAGATCCGCCGCCACTCGTCGAACGCCTCTTCCGGCGTCGTGAATGCGAGCAGCGGCTTGCCATCGCGGTCGGTGAAATTCATGCGCCGCGAGAAGTCGAGAAAGATGTCGAGATCGGAGCGCGCCTCGCCCGGCGGGTCGACGACCTTCGCCACATGATTGACGCGCCGCTCGGCGTTGGTCATGCAGCCCTCCTTCTCCCCCCACATCGCGCTCGGCAGCACGATGTCGGCAAGGAGGGCCGTCTCCGTATCGGCGAAGCAATCCTGGACGATGAGGAAGACGCCGCGGAGCGCGTCGAGCTGGACGCGCCGATCGGTCATGCTCACGGCCGGATTGGTGCAGATGTTCCACAGCACCTTCACGTGGCCTTTCTCGCAGAGCTCGAAGATCTCCGGTGCCGACGTCGGGCGCTTGCCCAGCAGCTCCTGCGGCACGTTCCAGCGATCGGCGAGATCGCGCATGTGATTCGGATCTTCCCAGTTGCGATAGGCCGGATACGTCCCGTCGGCCCCCGTCTCGCGCGTCGACATCGAGCTTGGCTGCCCCGCGAACTGGAGCGGCGCCGACCCGGGCTTTCCGACCTTGCCCATGAGCAGGTGCATGCTGTTGACCGTGGACGCCGCGAGCGTCGCCTGATTCGTCTGATAGACGCCCTGGATGCAGGTCGTCACGGTGCTCTTCGACGTCCCGATCCATTCGGCGGCCAGTCGCAGCTTGTCCGCCGGCACCGACGTGATCTCCTCGACGACCGACTTCGTCACGTCACCGGTGTCGTCCAGGC
>CBHWBX010000162.1:0-8835 GCA_966111935.1 uncultured Gemmatimonadaceae bacterium | reverse complement strand
GCCTCTGCACTGGCCGCCGGCGCCGCGCAGGCCCAGATCTCCGACAACGTCATCGTGAATCCGATGATCGCCTTCGTCTGGAGCTTCAGCTCACTCTGGATGATCTGCTTCGACCGCGCCTGCACTCGGCCGGCGATGTCGTGAATGTCGCTGCTTTTCGCGATCGGCGTGATGTCGAGCAGCGAATTGGACTCGCTCCCTTCGCGGCGCTTGGGATAGCTGCCGTGCATGTCGTACAGGGCTTCCGCATGATGGAAGAAGCCTGCCCGCGCCCAGTACGACGCCGTGTCCTCGAGCTCCGGGACCGCGAACGCCGGACGCTCGGCGCGGGTCTGCGCGAGCGTGAGCAGCGCGCAGAGCCCGAACGGCGACGCCCAGCGCGCATGCCGCGCGTCGACGAGGATCTTCGCGTCGGGCGGGAGGGGCGCCACCTGCTCCAGCACCTGTTCGAAGGAGTGGTCGTCGAGCGAGGGCGGAACAGTGATGACGGTCGTCACGTGAGGCTGATCTTTCCTCTGAGGTGATCGGCGAGCCCGGATGCCCCGCGGTGCCGAACATTGCGCGCCGCGGCACGATGCGCGGCGAGGATGGCGGCGTTCAAGTTATCACCCGCGAGCAGCCGTGAGAATTGGGTCGCGCCCCAGACGTCGCCGCAGCCGGTCGGATCTCCGTCGTCGACCACCGTCGCCGGGACGAGCGCCGTTCGGAGGGGCCCAAAGGTCTGTTCCGACGGCGCGAAGTACACCACCCCGCGCTTGCCGAGCGTGACGAACAGCGCGCGCACGCCCTCGTGGAGGGCCGTCGCCGCCAGCGCCATCGGGTCGGGCGCGAGCATCGACATCTCATCCTCGTTCACCTGGATGTAGTCGAAGCACCCGCACCATTCGCGTACGTTGGGGATCGGCCGCAGGGTGCGCAGACCGTCCGGTTGGATCGCCCACGCCATCATGTGGATGTCGCAGTAGATCGGGCCGCGAAAGTGCTGCCGGATCAATCGCGCCGTCTCGAGGTCGATCTCCCAGCCGCTGAGGAAATTCACATAGAGCGCGTCGAGCCGTGCCAGCTCGAGCACGGGCTTCAACCCGAGCCAGTTCCACCCCGGCACGCCGCCGTGCATCACTTCCGTGCGACGTTCGTCATCGATGTAGTGCAGCTCGACGCGGTTGTTGGGGTAGGGGACCGCGATGATCGACGCGTCCGGCGCCATTCGCTCGAAGGTGCGGATGAAGCGCGACGCGCGCTCGGCGAGATCGTCGCCGACCTTGATGATCGGGACGATCTCCCATTCGTCGGACAATGCGGCGTCGAGCCCCGCGATGCCGTAGCTGATCCCGCCCCACTCTTCGACTGGCGTCGCGCCGGGCTGTCGTCCGTAGATGACGTCCCAGACGAAGCTGCCGATGACGCCGATCCGTTTTTTAGAGGGAGCCAAGGTGCTGCATCTTGAACGTCGCGACGGCTCCGACGACGCCCGCGGTGCCCGGGAGCGTGCCCGGCACGATCCGCGTCGCATCGACCGCGGGACGGAACGCGCGACGCCGCACCTCGGCGCGGAGCGGCGTGAAGAGCGCGTCCCCCGCCGCCGTCACACCGCCCGCGACCACGACCACGTCGGCGTTGATGATGTTGAGCAGGTTCGCGATGCCGACGCCGAGGTAGCGCGCGGTATCGCGCACGATCTCGTTCGCCACTGCGTCGCCCTGCGCCGCCGCCGTGTACACCGTTGCCGCGGTGATCGACTCGAGCTTCCCATCAACCATTGAGGGGAGCAGCGATGCCGTCTCTTCGCGCACGAGCACTTCGCGCGCGCGTACCGCGATCGCCGGGCCCGACGCGTACGCCTCGAGGCAGCCGTAGTTGCCGCACTTGCAATGGCGTCCGTTCAGATCGATCGTCGTGTGCCCGATCTCGCCGGCGACGTCCGACGCGCCGTGAAAGAGCTGGCCGTCGATGATCAACCCGCCGCCGATGCCGGTGCCGATCGTCATGCCGATGACGTTCGTGCCCCCCTGCGCCGCGCCCTGCCACCATTCGCCGACGGTCGCGCAGTTCGCGTCGTTGTCGAGCGTCGCCGGCAGGTTGAGTCGCTCGGCGATGCGATCGCGCAGCGGGAAATTCCGCCAGCCGAGATTCGGCGCGACGATCACGATCCCCTTGTCGCGGTCGAGCGGTCCCGGCGCGCCGATGCCGACGCCGATGAAATCCTTCCGGTGCGCGTCGGTCTCGGCGATGGTATCGAGGATCACTCCCTCGATCACGCCGACGATTCGATCGGCGACGCCATCGGCGCCCAGCTCCGCCGTCGTCGGAATCGATCGCGTGGCGAACGACTGCTTGCCGTCGGCCGACATCGCCCCGACGACGATGTTCGTGCCGCCGAGGTCAACGCCGATGATGTATTCGCGCGATCGCTTCTTCGTCGTCATGAGAGGTGTTGGTCGAATCTGTAATCTACAAACAACCCGACCGTTCAAAGCTGCGTCGCGACGGTCGCCGGCGTTAGCTCCCGCATGCACTTCCAGTGGCCGAGCGGACATTCCCGCGGACCATGCCGGTCGCACGGACGGCAGGCCAGGGCGGGATGGCCGACGACCACCGAGTCGTCGGCGAGCGGACCGAACCCGAACTCCGGCACCGTCGGCCCGAACACCGCGACCGTGCGCGTATTCATCGCCGACGCCAGGTGCTGCGGCGCCGAGTCGTTGGTGACCAGGCACGTCGCGCGCCCGATCAACTCCGCCGACGCGAGCAGCGACAACTTTCCCGTCGTGTCGATCGCAGCGCCGCTGGTCGCTTCGACGATCTGTCGTGCGAGCGTCGAATCGTCCCGTCCGCCGACGATCACCCCGCGCCCTCGCGCGGCGAGCGTCGCTGCGAGCTCCGGGTAGTACGGCCACCGCTTCGTCGCCCAGACGCTGCCCGGCGCGAGCGCGACGAACGGCTCGTGTACCGCGGCGCCGAGCACCGTATCGACTGCTGCGCGCTCGGCGTCGCCCGGATAGAGATGCGGGCGCAGCTCGTCGCGCGACGGCGTGTACATCGGGTCGCGCGTGCCGAGGGCGAGCAGCCGCGCCGCGTGATGCACGTTCTCGAATGGCGGGATGCGCGTCGTGTAGAACATCCGCCCCGCCGAGCTCGCGAAGCCGACGCGATCCTTGATGTCGGCTGCGCGCGTGAGCGCGCCGCTGCGCGCCGACCCCTGCGCGTGGTACGCCGCGTCGTAGCGCTTCGCGCGCAGGCGACTGGCGAGACGCAGGAATCCCCCGACGCCGCGATCGGCGCCGCGCTTGTCATAGACGATGACGTCGCGCACGTGTGGATTGTTCGCGAGCAGTGTCGCCGCGGCGGGCGTGCACACGACATCCACCTCGCCGCGCGCGGCGAGCCAGGCGATCAACGGTGTGGTGAGCACCATGTCGCCGAGGAAGGAGGTCTGGATGATTAATGCGCGCGTCATCCTGAGGCGCAGAGCGCCGAAGGACCCCTGTGCGCCGAGGAGATCACCTCATTGCCAAGGGGTCCTTCGCTGCGCTCAGGATGACGCGCTTCTCCGTGCTGGTCGATCATTCGACCTGCAACACGGCGAGGAAGGCTTCCTGCGGGATCTCCACCGCACCGACCTGCTTCATCCGCTTCTTGCCTTCCTTCTGCTTCTCGAGAAGCTTCCGCTTACGCGAGATGTCGCCGCCGTAGCACTTCGCGAGGACGTCCTTGCGAAGCGCCTTCACGCTCGAGCGCGCGATCACCTTGTTGCCGATGGCCGCCTGAATCGCGACCTCGAACAGCTGTCGCGGGATCAGCTCCTTCAGCTTGTCGGCGATCTTGCGTCCCCACTCGTACGCCTTGTCGCGGTGGATGATCACCGAGAAGGCGTCGATCGGATCGCCGTTGATCAGCATGTCGAGCTTCACGAGCGGGCTCTCGCGATATTCGAGCATCTCGTAATCGAGGCTCGCATAGCCGCGGCTGATCGTCTTCAGCTTGTCGAAGAAGTCGAGAATGATCTCGGCGAGCGGGAACTCCCAGTCGAACTCGACGCGGCTCGTGTCGAGATACGTCATGTTCTTGTAGATGCCGCGCCGCTCCGTGCCGAGCGTCATGATCGGGCCGATGTAGTCGGCCGGGGCCATGATGCGCGCCTTCACGTACGGCTCCTCGACACGATCGATCACGCCCGGATCGGGCAGCTTCGCCGGGCTCTCGAGCAGCTCCATCGTGCCGTCGGTGTGATAGACGTGGTATTCCACGTTCGGCACCGTCGTCACGAGGTCGAGATCGAACTCGCGCTCGAGTCGCTCTTGCACGACTTCCCTGTGCAGCAGTCCGAGAAAGCCGCAGCGGAAGCCGAAGCCGAGCGCCGTCGACGTCTCCGGCTCGGAGTTCAGCGACGCGTCGTTGAGCTGGAGCTTCTCGAGCGCGTCGCGCAGCGTCTCGTACTGCGTCGTGTCCGTGGGATAGAGCCCCGCGAACACCATCGAGTTCACGTCCTGATAGCCGGGCAGGGGATCGGTCGCCGGATTCGCCGAGTCGATGATCGTGTCGCCGGCGCGGGTCTCCTTCACCGTGCGCACGCTCGCCACGACGTAGCCGACTTCGCCCGGTCCGAGCTCCTTCGTCTCGACCGGCGCCGGCGTGCGGTAGCCGACTTCGGCGACTTCGTAATCGAGACCGGTGCCGGCGGCGAACTTGATCCGCATCCCCTTCCTGATCGTGCCGTCGACGACGCGCACGCTCGGGATCGCGCCACGATACTTGTCGTAGAACGAGTCGAAGATGAGCGCGCGCAGCGGACCGTCGGCGTTGCCCGTCGGCGGCGGCACGCGCTTCACGATCGCCTCGAGCAGATCCTCGATGCCGATGCCCGCCTTCGCGCTCACGAGCAGGATGTCGTCCGGATCAGTGCCGATCAGGTCGTGGACTTCCTTCTTCCGACGCTCCGGCTCGGCGCCCGGGAGATCGATCTTGTTGAGGATCGGGATGATCTCGAGGCCGGCGTCGAGCGCGAGGAAGAGGTTCGACAGCGTCTGCGCCTGAATGCCCTGCGACGCGTCGACGACGAGGATCGCGCCCTCGCACGCGGCGAGCGAGCGCGACACTTCGTACGTGAAGTCCACGTGTCCCGGCGTGTCGATCAGGTTCAGCTCGTACATCTGGCCGTCCTGTGCACGATGGCTCATGCGCACGGCGTTGAGCTTGATCGTGATCCCGCGCTCACGCTCGAGGTCGAGCGTGTCGAGGACCTGTTCCTTCATCTCTCGCTTCTGGAGAGTGCCGGTCGCCTCGATCAGTCGGTCGGCCAGGGTGGACTTCCCGTGGTCGATGTGCGCGACGATACAGAAGTTGCGGATATGATCGAGCTTCAAAGCGGACTCGGCGGAGCGAAGGGACGGCAGCAAACTGGTTGCAGCCTATCAATATAGCCAAAGTGCATGGCTGGATGCATGCCCGCGGGGTCGCGGCCGGGCTGCAAACGCCCCATTCCTATTAGGTTATCGGGTTCATGGAATCCGAGCGCGCACTTCGCGCCGACCTCTTCGACCCGGCCAGCCTCGCGGCGCTGGGGCGTATCGAGATCGTCGCTCGCTGGATCGTCGATGGCTTCATGACCGGTCTCCACCGCTCCCCACGCAAGGGATTTTCGGTGGAGTTCGCGGAATATCGCGCCTATCAGTCCGGCGACGACCCGCGCTACGTCGACTGGAAGATCGCCGCGCGCTCCGACCGCTGGGTCGTGCGTCAGTACGAGGAGGAGACGAACCTCCGCTCGACGATCGTCCTCGACGTCTCCAAGTCGATGGACTGGGGGAGCGGCTCCGGCCTCACGAAGCTCGCCTACGCCGAGCGCCTCACCGCCGCGCTCGCACTCCTGCTGCTCCGCCAGCGCGACGCCGTCGGTTTGGTGCGCTTCGATGAGCGCGTCCGCACCGCAGTGCCGCCGCGCGCCCGCACCGGCCAGTGGCGCCGCGTCGTCAGCGCGCTCGAGGAGCCGGGCTCCGGCCGCGCGTCGAGCGCGCCCGAGGCGCTGCATCAGGCGGCGCGGTTGATCAATCGGCGCGGGATGATCGTGCTCATCTCCGATCTGTTGATGGAGATGCCGGAAGTCGAAGCGGCGATGCGCGGGCTGCGCGCCGCCGGCCACGACATCACGGTGCTCCACATCATGGATCCCGCCGAGCGCGATCTCATGGCGAGCGGGGAAGCGTTGTTCGTCGACCCGGAGAGCGAGCTCCAGGTGCCGGCGAGCGTCGCCGACGTCCGCGCCGCGTACAAGTCCACGGTGACCGAAGTGATCGCCGAGTGGCGGTCGATGTTCGCGGCGCTCGGCATCGGCTATGAAGTGATCACCACCGACGCGCCGTTCGGGGTGCCGCTGCGCCGCGCCTTCGCCGCGCGCCAGGAGCTGCCATGAGCTTTCTCGCGCCGCTCTGGCTCGGATTGGCGGGGCTGGTCGCCGTGCCGCTGCTCATCCACCTCATGCGCCGGCGGATCGGTCTGCGCGTCGAGTTCCCGGCCTCGCGATACCTCCAGCGCGCCGAGCAGGAGCACAGCCGCACGCTCCGTATTAGAAATCTCTTGTTGATGCTGCTGCGGGTGCTCGCGATCCTCTTCCTCGCGCTCGCCGCCGCGCGGCCGGTCGCGCGATGGGTCGGGGCGGGGCATGCACCGACGGCGATCGCGATCGTCGTCGACAACTCGCTGAGCTCGGCCGCCGTGGCGAACGGACGCCCGCTCCTCGATCAATTCAAGGGAATGGCGCGCGACGTCCTTGGCGCGGCGACGTCGACCGATCGCTTGTGGCTCGTCACGATCGACGGCCGCGTGCGCGGCGGCACCGCGTCGACGCTCCGCGACGAGCTCAATCGGATCGAGCCGATCGGCGGCGCCGGCGATCCGGCGGCCGCCCTCGCCCGCGCGGCGAGTGTCGTCCGCGCGTCCGGTCTCGAGGCGCGGCAGGTCGCGCTCGTCACCGACGGGCAGCGCACCGAGTGGCAGCACGCGCCGTCGCTCGGTGACGCCCAGGTGCTCGTTTATGCACCGAGTGGCCTGCCGCCGGTGAATCGCGCGGTGACGCTCGCCGAAGCGCGTCCCGTGCGCTGGACGCCGCGCGGCGCGGTGGCCGCGCGTTTTCTCTCGCGCGACTCGACGAGGTATCGCATCACTCTCAACGGTCGCACCTTCGCGCGAGGCACCGCGGCGCCGAACGAGGAAGTCGTCGTGCGCGCGCAGCCCCCGGAGCGCGGGTGGCTCGCCGGGACCGTCGAGCTCGAGCCCGACGAGCTCGCGGCGGACAACGTTCGACATTTCGCGGTGTGGGTCGGCTCCGCGCCGGGGATCGCGCTGTCGCCCGGCGCTGGTCCGTTCGTGAAGAGCGCGATCGACGTCCTCCGTTCGTCGGAGCGTGTCGTCGATGGACGCGACATCGCGATCGTCACCGGCAGCGAGCTCTCGACGCTCCCCGCGCTCATCACCGCGCCCACCGATCCGGTGCAGGTCGGCGCGGCGAATCGTGCGCTCGAGCGCGCCGGCATCCCTTGGCGCTTCGGGATGCGCCGCGCCGGCGAGAACGCCGTACGCGGTGCAGGGCTCGACGGGGTGACGACGTCGGTACGCTACGATCTCGTCGCGCAGCCCGGTGCGGCCGCCGAAACGCTCGCGGTCGTCGGGCGCGACGCCTGGGCCGTCGCGGGACCGAAGTACGTCATCGTCGGCTCGCCGCTCGTCGCCGACGCAACGAATCTCCCCGTGCGCGCGGCGTTCGTGCCATGGCTCGGCGGCGTGCTCACGGAGCGGCTCGTCGGTGAGCCCGGGCAGGTCATCGCGGCCGCGCCCGGCGCGCAGCTTCCGCGTCCGCGCTGGGCCGACGCGATGTTCAACGCCGACGGCCAGCGCGTTCCGCTCGGTGAGACGCTCGACGTCCCGCTGCGTGCCGGCACCTACTTTCTCTCGCTCGGCGATCATCGCGTCGGCGCGCTCGTCGTGAACGCGCCCGCCGACGAATCATCGCTCGACCGCTATTCGGCGAAGGACCTCGCCGATCATCTCGGCGCCAAGCGCCCCGTCGTCGCGCCCGATCCGGGCGCCTGGGTCACGATGGCGTTCCGCGCCGCCGCCCGTCGCTCGCTCATCGAGCCTGCTCTGATCATCGCTCTCATCATGCTGGTCGTGGAAGCCGTCGCCATTCGTTCGCGCAGCCGTCAGGTCGCCTGATGGCACTCGATGCACTTCTCGACGCCATCGAGCGTCTCCCCGCGTTCACCCGCGTTACCAACACACTCCCCGCGCCCTCGCAGCGACTCGTCGCCGGCGGGCTGCCCGGCTCCGCCGATGCGGTGCTCGTCGCCGCGCTCGCGCGACGCATGCAAACGCGGTTCTTCGTCGTCGCCGCGGAAACGGTCGCGGAATCGGAGCGCTGGCTCGCCGATCTCCAGACGCTGCTCAGCGAGACGCCCCTCGCGCTCTATCCGGCGCGCGAAGGCTTCGGTGAAGCGGAGCCGCACCTCGAGATCGCCGGCGAGCGCGTCGAGACGCTCGAGCGGCTGACGCGCGGCGAGCTGCGCGTGCTCATCACGACCGCGCGTGCGCTGCTCGAGAAAACTCGCATGCCGCGCGCGCTCCAGGACCTGCGCGTCGAGCTGCGAAAGGGCGGCACGCACCGTCTGAGCGACCTCGCCGACCACCTCGAGTCGATCGGCTTCGAGCGAGTGACGATGGTCGAGGACGTCGCGCAGTTCAGCATCCGCGGCGGCATCTTCGACGTTTACAGTTTTGGCATGGCCGAGCCGGTGCGCGCCGAGTTCTGGGGCGACGAGATCGTCGATCTCCGTCACTTCGATC
>CBHWBX010000161.1:0-8850 GCA_966111935.1 uncultured Gemmatimonadaceae bacterium | reverse complement strand
TGCGGTGTTCGCGATCGAGGAACTGGAAGAGGCGGCGAAGCTCGCGTTGGTCACAGCCGTACAACGGAACGAAACCTCTACCGGATTCTCTGGACCGCGATGAGCCGAGCCGGCAAAGGCGAAGGCCGTGTTTATCTATGCACATGGAACAAGGACGATGACGGCGTTCGCAGCGGCGGACAAAGCATTGGCGCTCTCGGCTCGCCTTGACGTCCGATGACCCGACGCTCTCGATCGGAAGCGCGGAGCACGAACGCCCCGTCGAAACTCAACAGGGCGTTCGTGCTTTCAGAAGGATCGTTGGACGATCTCAGGGAAGCTCTTCGATCTTCAGCGTGTACTTGCCGCGCGAGAAGACGATGACCTCGTGCCACTGATCGAACGTCGCGGTCCAGTCGATGACGACGACGTCACCCGCCTTCGTCCCCGTCTTGACGGCGAGCAGCGGCGACGCCGGGCCCAGGCGGTCGTCGCGGATGAGAAGGCCTGGCGCGACGTCGGTGTTCGACAGCGTCAACCGGATCTTCATCCCGGTCTTGAGCTGGAGGTTGAACCACTGCTCGCGATCGATGCCGTTCGGCTGCAGGCAGCTCGAGTTGTCCACGGTGCCGTTGATCGTCACGTTGGTCGTCGTGAACACGATGTAATCACAGTCGATCTTCGTGTTCGTCGTCGTCGTGAGGCTATAGCTGCCGGTCGCGGTCGCGCTCGGGGCCAGCGGCTCGTAGGTGTACGTGCCGGGCGCGAGCACGTACTTCATGTGCATCGGATTTTGCGCGAGGGGCGAGAACGCGGGGCTCGCCTGGAGGCCGACGTAGAGTCCGCGCGAGTCGCGCAGCAAAAGCATCCGGCCGTCCGGACCGGTGACGGCCGCATCGACCTGCTCCTGCTGGGTCGTCGTGAACCGCAGCTGGTCGTAACGCCGGCCCGCGACGCTTCCCCAACCGATCGACATCGTGCTCGGAACCGTGCAGTCGTCGCTTTCCCAATTGAGCGGGAGCGTCGCGCCGAGCGCGTAGTTGATCACCTTGCATCCGGTCGGTACGGTCGCGGTCGCCGCGATGGTCGTGGACAGGCTGCCGCTCGTCGCCTTGAGGCGCTGCGTTCCGGACGCGATGCCGAGCGTCCAGCCGCCGAGCTTCGCGACACCGTCCGCTCCGGTCGTTGCGGTCGCCCCCGTGATCGCCCCGCCCCCGGCGCCGCCGGAGACCGGCCCCGTCGCGCCGGCGCGTGTCGGGCCGTCCTGGTCCTTCACCACGCCGGCGGGCGCCGCGGGGCCGGCGGCGCCGACGGCCGCCGATTGATTGTCGCCCGCGCTCGTGGTCAGCGATGCCGCGGGACCGGCGACGCCCGTCACGGTGAAGGTCACCGGCTGCATTCCGGAGGCCGTCGCGGTCACGGTGTTGGCGCCCGCGGTGGTCCCGAGCGTCCAGCTCCCCGCAGACGCGACACCGTCCGCGCCGGTCGTCGCCGACGTCGTGCCGATCGACCCGCCGCCGCTGACGGCGAAGGTGACCGAGACGCCCGGAACCGGGCTGCCGCTCGATGTCACCGCCTTCACGCTCGGCGCCGGCACAGTAGTGCCGACAGTGGCGCTTTGAGTCGACGATGATGTTGCCTGAAGGGCCGTGGCAACCGGCTTCGGCGGCGACGCCGAGTCGCCGCCGCAGGCGGTAGCGACGGAAGCAATTACGACGGCAAGGACCGTTGCCGCTCGGCGGTGCGCGGGGATGATCAACATTTCGGCGAGAACCTCATGGGTATGTGTCACTCGAACACTTCCCACCATAGTCGCCGACGGTGGTCAACGAACTCTGCTAACAACTGTCAATTCGCCGTACGGACACGCATATTGGGCGGATTGAACGGCGAAAACGCCGGTCGGGCCCCTCTTGGCAGTCCTTGCATGACATCTGAGCTCAGGTTGTTCGGCGGACTGTCGCTGTATTCCGGCGGACAGCCCGTTTCCGGCGCGGCGGCCCAGCCGCGCCGTTTAGCGGTACTCGCGATACTCGCCGATGCATGTCCGGGCGTCGTGTCGCGCGACCGACTGATCGGCCTGCTCTGGCCGGATCAGGACGAGGCGAGCGCCCGGCGGCTGCTGACGCAGGCGCTGTACGAGCTGCGCCGCGAGCTCGGCGACTTCACCCAGGGAACGGGGCGCGACATCGGGATCGACCCCGAACGTCTGCGGATCGACCTCGTCGAGTTCCGTGCGGCGCTGCGATCCGGCCGACCGGCCGACGCCGCCGCGATCGCCCGCGGCCCCCTGCTCGACGGATTCCATCTGCGGGGAAGTGTCGGTTTCGAGCAGTGGTCGTCGGAGCTGCGCGACGCGGTCGATCGAGATGTGCGGCGTGCAATCGCTCAAACCGTGTCCGACCATTCGAGCTCCCCGCGAGAGGCGCTCGAATGGGGAGAGCGGCTCGTTGCCGCCGCGCCGTACGACAGCTCGGCGCTGATCCAGCTCATCGAGCTCGCCGAGCGCGCCGGCGACCCCGGAGTGGCGCATCGGGCGGTGGGGGCCTACGAGCGTCGTGCGCGCGAAGACCTCGGGCTCGAGCCGGATCCCGCGATTGCGCGGCGTCTCGCGGCCATGACGATCGTCACCGAGCCGCAACCGACTCCACCGGAGCCGAAGTCGCAGGCACCTAAGTCGGTCTTCATCGCGCCGCCGATGCGCAGCGTAGAGGCGATTCGTCCGCGACGGTTGCGTGCGCGATCGGCCGCGATCGGTCTCTCGGTGCTCGCGTCACTGGGGCTCATCCTTGGGCTGCGCCGCGCCGGCACCGTCGACACGCCGTACATCGCGATCACGACCGCCGCCACGTCGAGCGCCGGCACCGACGCAGCGACGGCGCTCCGCACGATCGTCGCGGCAAACTTCACGGGAGCCGGCGGGCTTTCGGTCGACACGAGCACGCGCGCGGGCGACGCCGCGGTCGTCGTCCATACTATAGTGACGTCGAGTCCGGTCGCACTCCGGCTCGACGCCGAGCTGACCGATCGGCGGAGCGGCCGTGTCGGACGCGCGACCGCGACCGGATCACCCGACAGCCTCATCGTGCTCGCCGAGCGGCTCTCGCTTCAGCTCCTCCCCAACCTGTATCCGGCGCTTTCTTCCATAGAACCGACGACCCTCGCGGCGCGGTTCACGAGCGCGAGCGCTGCACGCCGATACCTCGACGGTGAAGTCGCGCTCCGTCGCGGCGCATTCGAAACCGCATATGGCGCATTCCGCGCCGCGACGGACCTCGAGCCGGCCGCGGCGTACGAGTGGTTCCGACGCGGCGTCGCGGCCGAGTATGCGCATCGCATCGACGACGCGGATTGGTCGGCGCTCACGGCAGATCGCCTCGCGGGCGCGCTGCCGGACCGTGACGCCGCACTCATTCACGCCTACGCGACGTGGCGCACCGGTGACACGCGCGCCGCGGATTCACTCTTCCGCCGGCTCGCGACCGTCGCACCGAACGATCCGGAAGCGTGGTTCGGCTTCGCCGAGGTCGCGTATCATGGCGGGCCGCTCATCGGCCGCTCACTCGACGACGCGCGAGACCTGTGGCGCCGTGCGGTGATGCTCGACAGCACGAGCTTTCCGGCGATCATGCACCTCGTACGGCTCGAGGCTCGAGCGGGCGATCTGGCCGCCGTTCGCGCCCTTGCCGCACGCGCCGACGCATTGCGGCCGGACGAGCCATTCGCCTCCGAGGTTCGCACGATCGCGCTCGCCGCCGAGGCGGCCGCGGGAAGCCGGCGCTTCGATCGCGCCGCGCTCGATGCGCTGCCCGACGCGAGCGTGCTCTTCGTGCACTCGATCGTCGCCTCGTTCCTCGAGCGTCCGGACCTCGCGCGAATCGCCGCGACCGAGCTCACCGACCGCGCGCGTCCCGTCGTCACGCGCGCGAATGGATTCGTCGCGCTCGCGCACCTCGCGATCGCCGAGGGCAAGCTTCGCGAGGGCGATCGCATGCTGGATTCGGTCGCGCGCTACAATCCCGCGGCGGCTGCCACCTGGCGCGCGTACTTCGCGTCGCTCCCATTCCTTCCGCGCGACTCGGCCGCGACGCGCGCGGCGCTCGCCGGCGTCGAAGCGATGGGAACGCAGATGAACGACGCGCCGCTCTATCTCGAAGTCGCCGTCGATGCCAATGCCGCGTCGACCATTCGCGGCTACACGGCGTCGCTCACCGCCGCGCAGACGCCGGGGGGCAGCGGCAAGCCGATGCGGTGCGATGGTCTGACCGAGCCGACGGCGTCGCTGTGTCAGGATCTCGCTCGGGGCATCGAGACCGAGACGCTCCGAGGGTCCGCGCCGCAGGCGGCGCTCGCGCGGCTGGAAGGCATGTCGCTTCGCGTGCCCTATCAGCTCGCCGGCCGATCGGTGTACTTCGCGCGATCGCGCGAGCGCTTCCTGCGCGCCGAGCTGCTCGACCGGGTCGGGCGCGTCGTCGAGGCGGAAGCGTGGTATGGCGCGACGCCGCACGAGGCGCGAATGGACTACGTCTATCTCGCGCCGTCACATCTCGCGCAGGGACGCATTCGCGAGCGGCGCGGCGATCTCGCCGGCGCCGCGCGGCACTACCGACAGGTCATCGCTCTCTGGCGCGACGCCGATCCGTCCGTCGCCGCGCTGCGCCGTGAAGCGGAAGAGGGGCTGCGCCGCATCGGCGGCTAACATCGTGACCCGCGTCGCGCTCTTCGTTCCATGCTTCGTTGATCAGCTGAACCCACGTGCGGCAATCGCCGCGCTGCGGGTGCTCGAGCGTCTCGGCATCGTCGTCGACGTACCCGATGGCGCGGCCTGCTGCGGGCAGCCGCCGGCGAACGCCGGCTTCGAGCGCGACGCGCACGGCGTGCTCGCCCGCTTCGCGGACACGTTCGCGCCGTACGATCGTGTGGTCGTGCTCTCGGGGAGCTGCGCGATGCACGTACGCGCGCACGCCGACCCGCCGACCGCCGCGCGCACCACCGAATTCTGCGCATTCCTGCACGACGAGGTCGGGCTCGACGCGGTGCGCACGCTCGGCGCGACGCTCGAGAAGCGCGTCGGTGTGCACATCGGCTGTCACGGGCTGCGCGGCCTCGGCCTCGCGAAACCGAGCGAGATTCACGCGCCGGCGTTCAACAAGGTGCGCGCGCTGCTCGAGACGGTGAACCGTCTCACCTTCGCCGAGCTCGATCGTCCTGACGAGTGCTGCGGCTTCGGCGGGACGTTCGCCGTCACCGAGCCGGAGATCTCGTCGAAGATGGGACGCGACCGGCTGCGCGACTACACGTCGCACGGCGCGGAGGCGATCGTGTCGACGGACATGTCGTGCATGCTCCACCTCGGCGGGATCGCGCGGCGGCAGGGCGTCGCCCTGCCGACGATGCACGTCGCCGAAGTGCTCGCGGGAAGCGCGGCGTGAGCGTCGATCACCGCAAGGCAGCGGCGGCGTTCATCGCCGACGAGGCGCGCACCGACTGGCACGACGCGGCGCTCTGGTGGGTGCGCACGAAGCGCGATGCGATGGCGCAGAGCGTTCCCGAATGGGAGGCGCTCCGCGGCGCGGCGTCGGCGATCAAGGAGCACGCGCTGTCGCGGCTCGACGAATACCTCGAGCGCTTCGAGCAGAATGCGACCGCGAACGGCATCGAAGTGCACTGGGCACGCGACGCCGCCGAGCACAACGCGATCGTGCATCGGATCCTCGCGCGCGCGAATGCGCGGCGGATCGTGAAGAGCAAATCGATGCTCACCGAGGAGTGCGGACTCAATCCGTACCTCGAGGCACGCGGCATCGAAGTGATCGACACCGACCTCGGCGAGCGCATCGTGCAGCTGCGCGGTGAGGCGCCGAGCCACATCGTGATGCCGGCGATCCACCTGCGGAAGGAAGAAGTGGGCGAGACGTTCCACGAGCATCTCGCCACGCCGGCGGGACTCGCGGATCCGATCGCGCTCGCCGGAGCGGCGCGCATCCATCTGCGCGAGAAATTCCTCGCCGCCGACGCCGCGCTGACCGGTGCGAACTTCGCGATCGCCGAGTCGGGCGGCTTCGTCGTCTGCACGAACGAGGGCAACGCGGATCTTGGCATGGCGATCGCGCCGCTGCACATCGCGTCGATCGGGATCGAGAAGATCATCCCGCGCGTCGCCGACCTGGGCGTGTTCCTGCGGCTGCTGGCGCGAAGCGCCACGGGACAGCCGGTGACGGTGTATTCGTCGCACGTCCATGGCGCCGAGCCGGGGCGCGCGGTGCACGTGGTGCTCGTCGACAACGGGCGGTCGACACAGCTCGCGCGCGAGGACTTCTGGCGCTCGCTCAAGTGCATCCGCTGCGGCGCGTGCATGAATACCTGTCCGATCTATAGAAGATCGGGCGGCCACAGCTACGGCTCGACGATCCCGGGACCGATCGGCTCGGTGCTCACGCCGGGGATCGACCTCGAGCGCTACGGATCGCTGCCGTTCGCGTCGACGCTCTGCGGGTCGTGCACCGCGGTCTGTCCGGTGAAGATCGACCTCGACGCGCAGCTCTATCGATGGCGGCAGCGCGTGACGGCCGCGGGCCATGGCGGACGGAAGAAGACGGCGCTCGCGACGACGATGGCGAGTGTGCTCGAGCGTCCACGGCTGTTCGACCGCGGCGGTGCGATGGCGCGTCGCACGCTGCGCGTTCTTCCGTCGCGCGCGCGACGCGCGCTGACGGGCACGTGGGGACAATCGCGCGACCTGCCCGAGATGCCGCGTCAAAGCTTTCGCGAGTGGTACCGCGCCGAGCGTGGAGACGGGCGATCGTGAACGCGCGCGATGCGATCCTGAAGGCCGTGCGCGCCGCGCGCCCGACCGTCCATGCACTGCCCGACACGCCGCCGCCGCCGCGCGAGGCTGCGCATTCGCACGATGAGCTCGCGGCGAAATTCGCGGCCGCGACGCGAAGCGCGGGCGCCGACGTCGTCGAGTCGAGCGCGAGCGACGCCGAGGCAGCGGTGCAGGCGATCGTCGCCGGTGCAGAGCTCGGCGCGGTCCGCTGCGATGGCGTGCTCGGCGTCGCCGAGAATGGCGCGGTGTGGCTGCCGTCGTCGCGGCTGCGCGATCGGGCCGAGGTCTTTCTCGCCGACCACGTCGTGATCGTGCTCGATCACGCGGCGATCGTCGCCGACATGCACGCGGCGTACGCGCGCATCGATCCGCGCGCCGAAGCATTCGGGACGTTCATGGCCGGTCCGTCGAAGACCGCGGACGTCGAGCAGTCGCTCGTGATCGGCGCGCATGGCCCGCGACGCGTAACCGTGGTCCTGCGCGCCTAGGGCACGGCCTCTGCGAGCCGTCATCGTAACCGGAGGATATTCGATGACGGACTACAGACAGGATCGCAGCGACAAGTTCAAGAAGCCGTTCCCCGAGCGCGGGAATCCGCACGGTGGGCACGGGCGGCGCGCGGAGCGCGACATCGAAGAGCAGTTCGAGTCGCAGACCGGACACCCGCTGGGCGAGCAGTCGAGCAACCAGCGCGGCGACAAGCTCGTCGGCGATCTGCCGCCGAACACCGACCTGACCCACGATCAGCATTCTCGAAAGGGACAGGCGCAGAGCCCGCGTGAGCTCAACCTCAACCAGCCGGAAAAGAAGAAGAAAGGCCAATAGCGCGGCGCCTACGGCCGAGTCGGTCACATCGCGAGTCGAAAAAGTTCATCGACGCACGGGTCGTGGCACGATCTTCGTCATAGGGAGGAACTGCCGGGTGGGCGTGTGGGGTGGGGCCGGGGTGCAGGGCGAGAAGCTCGGGCGCGGTCGGACCAGAAACACGGTGAATTGCAGGGGGCAATTCCGAACGGGCCCGGCGACTCTCGTTTCGAAGTTGAGGTGCACCATGGGCGCTTGGACTGCAGTGCGGCGCGGCGCGATCGTCGCCGGCCTTTCATTGACCACGATGGCGGGACTGTCGAACACGTCGGCCGCGCAGGCGACGATCCGTGGACTGCTGTACGACGATGCGACCGGTACGCCGCTGCGCGGCACCGTGATGCTGGTGGATCCGTCGACCGACGCGGCAGTCGTGCACGTGACGACCGATTCGGCCGGCCGGTTCTCGATGCAGTCGCGGATGGGGACATATCAGATCGGCGCCGTGCATCCGGGATATCAGCGGATGCTGTCGGCGCCGATCTCGTTGGTGAACGGCGAGTCGATGACCATCCGGATCCCGATCGCGGAGCAGGGGGATCCGGTCCATCGGATCGGTGTGACGGAGCATGTGAAGCCGGACGCGCCGACGTCGGAAGCGCTGGAGAAACGCCGTCGCGAGGACCAGATGGGTGGGTTCGATTCGCGTCGCGCGGTGGGGACGGGGCTGCACTACGACCGGGCGCAGATCGAGAAGTCGGTGTTCCACACCTTGGGCGAGTTCCTCCAGGCGGTGCCGGGCTTCCGGGTGCTCGATCCGAACTCGACGAATTCGATGATGCTGAGCCGCAGCTCGGGCATGACGCTGGCGAGCGGCATTAGTGGCTCGGTGGTGTCGTGCAGGCTCGGCTGGTTCATCGACGGCCATCGGATGGACCTGCCGGGCCGTTCGGATCCCATAACGGATGGGCTCGGTTCAATGTCGCTGGACACGATCGAGGGGATCGAGGTGTTCCGCGGACTGTCGGAGATGCCGTCGGAGTTTGCGGCGCCGGATCTGCGGTGCGGGGCGATCGCGGTGTGGACGAGGCACGGATGAGCTTCGGGGATCGGGGGGCGAGGATCGAGAGGTAGGCAAGGTTGGGCGAAACGAGAGGGGGCGCAGCGGAACAGTCCCCTGCGCCCCCCTCGCGGTTACGGACCCTCACGATCCCCCCGTCCCGGATCCCCGACACGCA
>CBHWBX010000160.1:0-8904 GCA_966111935.1 uncultured Gemmatimonadaceae bacterium | reverse complement strand
AAGGTCGTCTCGATCACGAACTACGGCGCCTTCATCGAGCTCGAGCCGGGCATCGAAGGCCTCGTGCACATCAGCGAGATGAGCTGGACGCGCAACGTCCGTCATCCGTCGAAGCTCGTCAGCATCGGCGAGACGATCGAAGCCGTGGTGCTGAAGGTCGATCCGAACGAAGAGAAGATCTCGCTCGGCATGAAGCAGACGGAACAGGATCCGTGGATGGTGCTGCCGCTCAAGTACCCGGTCGGCACGCGCATCTCCGGCAAGGTCCGCAACCTCACGTCGTTCGGCGCGTTCGTCGAGATCGAGCCGGGCATCGATGGCCTGATCCACATCTCCGACATGAGCTGGACGAAGCGCGTTCAGCATCCGTCGGAAGTCGTGAAGAAGGGTGACACGGTCGACGTCGTCATCCTCAACATCGACAGCGAGAACAAGCGTATCTCGCTCGGCCTCAAGCAGGCCGAGGAAGATCCGTGGCTCCGCATCGGCGAGACCTATCCGGTCGGCACCGAGCTCACGGGCTCGATCGTCCGCCTGATGGACAAGGGTGTGGTCGTCGACATCGGCAACGACATCGAAGGCTTCGTTCCGCTCTCGCAGCTCAACCTCACGGGCAAGGCGATCAACAGCCCGGCCGACATCGTGTACGAAGGCATGCGCCTCGAGATGCGCGTCATGGAAGTCGACCCGATTCATCGTCGGATCGTCCTCGGCGTGACGAACATCCCCGAGGATCAGCCGCCCCGTCCGGAAACCCCGTCGAAGGTCATTCCGATGGAATCGGAGACCGACATGGGCTATCCGCCGGTCGACATGTCGGCGGTCAGCGACGAGTAATCGCCGCGTACCAGGCAAGACAGAAAAGGCCCTCGATTCGTCGAGGGCCTTTTTCTTGGCCGTGCGGTTCCGTTAGAGATTTCGCAACGAGGCCGCGGCGTCGAGCGCGGTCGAGATGTCGTGCGACAGCGCACGGGCTTCCTGCGTTGCCGTCGACAGGTCGTCGATCGACGCGCCGACGCCCGACGCCCGCACCTTGATCAGATCGAGACGGAGATTCGCGAGGGCGAGCGCCGCGCCCTCGAGCTGACGGGTGAGCGTCGCGCGCCGTTCAGCGAGCTGCTCGAGCGACTCGCGCTGGCGGCGCACGAGCGACGTGTGTCGCTCATCGTCGGACGACGCGCGCATGCCGGCGACTTGGGCATTGAGATCGGTGAGCAGCGAGGCGTCGAGGTCGCCGTCCATCTTGTGAAGCGTCCGCGCAAGCGCGACGACGCGATCGAAGAGCGCGTCGACGGTCGGCTTCACGTCGGGCAGCAGCGCGCGGTCTTCGCGCGGGAGTGCGGCAACCAAGTCGAGGATTGCCGCGCGATCCGCGGCGGCACGACGAACGAGCGCGCCGTGAGTCCCCTCGAGCACGGGCTTCGTGACGAGCTTCTCGAGCTTTCGCTCCGACGGCGTCGCCGTGCCGGCGCCGAGCGCGCCCTTCGCCGTCAGTCGGAAGAGCACGCGCTTGATCCCGGCCGCGCGTAGCGACTTCTTCATCCGCCAGAGGTTGAACGCCATCACGATCGGCACGATCGGGGCGAGCACGAGCGGCGGGACATCCTCGACACCCACCACGAACCCGACGACCCCGAGAACGCCCATTCCCGCGGTGTAGAGGGTGAAGCGGCGGGCGAACCGGATGCGGTCGAGCAGGTTGACTCGCCCGCGCCACAGCATGAGATCGGCGCGCTGCTCCGGCGTCAGCACCGCCAGATGCGGCGGCTCGAGCTCGAGATCATTCGCGGCGAAGACGGCGCGCGGCTCGGGGGCCGGGACCGGCGTCGGCGCCCGCCGGGCTTTCGGAATCGGCGACGCGTACCGCACCGGCTCCTTGTGCTCGGCACGCCACGCGACGGCGGCGGTGTTCGCGACGAGGGCATCGCGGAATGCGGCCGCGGTCTGCCAGCGCCCGTCGGGCGCCTTGGCGAGCGCGCGCTCGATCGCCTCGGCGAGAGGCTTCGGCGTCTCCGGGCGCAGCTCGAGAATCGGGCGCGGCGGCTCACTCACATGCTTGAGGAGGAGCGCCATCGAGTTTCCGGCGATGAAGGGCACGCGCCCGGTGAGCATCTGATAGCCGACGACGCCGAGCGAATAGACGTCGCTGCGCCCGTCGATGTCGCGCTCGCCCACCGCCTGCTCGGGCGACATGTACGTCGGCGTCCCGACGGCGATGCCGGTCTGGGTCAGCCGTGCGCCTTCCTCCATCGCGCGTGCGATCCCGAAGTCGGTGACGAGCGCGCGCCCGTGCTCCGACTCGAGCAGAATGTTGTCGGGCTTGATGTCGCGATGGATGACACCGCGAAGGTGCGCGTAGGCGAGCGCGTCCGCGACCTCGGCGAGGATGCGACGCACTTCGTCGATCGGGCGAAGCGGATGACGCGCGAGTCGTTCGGCGAGATGGCCGCCGGTGACGAGACCCATCACGAAGTAGGCGACCCCGTCGCGCTCGCCGACGTCGTAGATCGGAACGATGTTCGGGTGCGACAGCTGTGCCGAGGTCTGGGCTTCGCGCGTGAAGCGCGAACGCACGGCGCTGTCGTGCGCGAGCTCCGGCGGCAGCACCTTCATCGCGACGTCGCGATTCAGCCGCGGATCGTGGGCGCGATAGACCACGGACATTCCACCGCGTCCGATCTCGTCATCGATGCGATACTGCCCGCCGATGGCCCTGCTGATGCGCTCGCGGAGAAAGTCGGTCATCGTGGTCCTGGTCGTCGACGGTGGTCGGGCCGTTGGCTGATGGTATCTGATAATACGGCCAATTACCGGTCTGCGCCCGGGCAAGGCCGGGAGTCGACTGCACCCTCGTTTCCGCCGCGTCGGGCCCACACTCTGCAGCACCGCCGGTGACTCCACAGGGACAGGTCATGGCGGACCAGACGTCGACCATTCTCGGCGCAGGTGTGAAGGCACCGGATTTCGACCTCCACTCCACCCCCGAGCGAACGGTGAAGCTGAGCGAGCTGCGCGGCCGGCCGGTGGTCCTGATGTTCTATCCGGCCGATTTCAGTCCGGTGTGCGGCGACGAGGTGACGATCTTCAACGAGCTCCTCAGCGACTTTGGCGAATACGGCGCCGAGCTGTTCGGTGTTTCGGTCGACGGCGTGTGGTGTCACGCCGCCTTCGCGAAGGCGCGCAATCTCCATTTCCCGCTCCTGAGCGACTTCGAGCCGAAGGGGGAAGTCTCGCGGCGTTACGGCGCGTATCGCGCCCAGGACGGGACGAGTGAGCGCGCGCTGTTCGTGATCGACCGCGACGGCGTGATCCAGTGGAGCTACCTGTCGCCCATCGACGTGAACCCCGGCGCCGATGGTGTGCTGAACGCGCTCGAGAAGCTCAGCCCGCGCTCGGCGCCGATGTCGACGTCGTCGGAGGTGCGCGCGTGACGCTCAGGCCTCCGGTCAGCGAGCACGATCACGTCGCCGGCTCGCTGCATTCGCCCGTGGTGCTCGTCGAATACGGCGACTACGAGTGCCCGTACTGCGGCCGTGCTTATCCGATCATTCAGCTCGCGCAGCGTACCCTCGGCGATCGGCTCGCGTTCGTCTTTCGCAACTTCCCGCTCGGCGAGGTCCATCCTCACGCCGTGCTCGCCGCCGAAGCGGCGGAGGCCGCGGGCGCGCAGGGAAAGTTCTGGGAGATGCACGACCAGATCTACGAGCATCAGGACGCGCTCGAGGCGGACGACCTGCTCGGCTACGCCGATTCGCTCGGCCTCGATACGGCGCGGATGGCGCAGGAGCTGAAGGACGGCACCTACACCAAACGCGTTCGCGGTGATTTCAATAGCGGCGTGCGGAGTGGTGTGAACGGCACGCCGACCTTCTTCGTCAACGGGACGCGGTTCGACGGCGACTGGAGCGATCCGACCGAGTTCATGAGCATGCTCGCGCAGGTGGCCGAGCATCCGAACCTGGTGGGCACGCGTTGAAGGGAGATCAGCAGTTGGGCCGCGGCGTGCCACGCGGCGGGCCGCTCGGCGGCGGGCTGCCGGCGGGCACCGCGACGCGCACCACGGCAACCTGCGACTTGTAGGTCGCGATCTGCCTGACCGCAACGCCGTCCACCGTCGCCGGGCGAAACCGGAACTGGGACAGCGTCGCGGCCACGGCATCGGCGAATTCCTTGTCCGTCGACCGCACCGTGCGCACCGTCTGCAGCTCGATCGTGCCCACCGGACTGACGACGAACTCGAACTCCGCCGCGCGGCAGCCGGGGCGCGGCGGGCTGTTGCCGAGCTCCGGGCGAATGTTCGTCGTCGTGAGCTCCGCTTTGCGGTCGACGGCACAATCGCGATAAACTGCAGCGGACGTCGCGTACGTCGAATCCTGCGCGCGGAGCTCGCAGCGCGCCGAGCGATGGCCGGCCGATGCGCAGGCAGCGGCGAGAATGGTGACCGACGTCACGAACGGCAGCTTGAGCATGAAATGTGGTAAGTAAAGTTGATTTAGTATTTGCTTACGCGCGTCCCTCCGCAAGTCCCACTCCCGTAACAGACCTTCGCGCCATGACACGACTTCGCGTTGCCAGCTTCGCGCTTTCCCTCGATGGGTTCGGCGCCGGACCGAATCAGAGCCTCGATCATCCGCTCGGGGTGAATGGACACGACATGATGAAGTGGTTCATGCACACGCGCACCTGGCGGTCGATGCAGGGCATGGAGGGAGGCGACACCGGCGTCGACGACGAGATCGCGGCACAGGGGATGTCCGGCTTCGGCGCGTGGATCCTGGGGCGCAACATGTTCGGCCCGGTGCGCGGCCCGTGGCCCGACGAGAGCTGGCGCGGCTGGTGGGGCGAGGAGCCGCCGTATCACGTGCCGACGTTCGTGCTCACGCACCATGCGCGGCCGCCGCTGGAGATGCGCGGCGGGACGACGTTCTACTTCGTCACCGGAGGCATCCACGAGGCGCTGCGGCTGGCGCGTGAGGCGGCCGGTGATCGCGACATTCGCGTCGGCGGCGGCGTTGCGACGGTGCGCCAGTTTCTCGCCGAACGGCTGATCGACGAGATGCATCTCGCGCTGAGCCCCGTGCTCCTCGGCTCAGGCGAGCATTTGTTTCACGGCCTGGATCTGCGTGCACGCGGCTACGAAGTGAGTCGCCGCGTCGAAGGCGAGCGGGCGACTCACTTGTACGTCACGCGGCAGGGTTAGGCGGCCGGCTTGTAGAGCGTCGGGCCCGGCGGCGACGTCCGCTTCGACCCGGCCTTCTTCCAGGCGGTGTAGCGCATGCGCAGCGTCTTCACCGGATTGGCGCTCTCGGTCTTCTTGATGTCGTCGTCGGTCACGCGCAGGTACGCGTAGTACTGCCCGTCGTTGTGCGTGACGCCGACCGCGTCGTCCTTGTTCGCGATCACGATGTACGCGACGTGCGCCGTCTTGTTGTCGCACGGCACGTAGGTGAGCGGGTTGTTCCCGCAGTTGCACCGCTTGTCGCCACCGTTGTCGTCGGCCGCGTCCATCGCCGCCATCACGCGATCGGCCATCGTGCCGCTGGCGCGCGTGAATGCGAGCGCCGCCTTCTGCACGACGTCGTAGCCGAGCAGCGTGTTGCCCTGGACCTGGTAGTAGATGTCGCCGACCTGGCCGCCGAAGTAGAGCGACGACTGCGAATTGTTCGCGCCGTTGAAGCCGACCATGTTGTTCTGCGCGGTGATGTTCTCGCCGTTCGGGATTGCGAGGATGCCGAACTGACGGCGCTCGATGTCCGGGTCCTTCTTCAGCAGCTCGAGGATCTGCGTCGGCGCGGTGCCTTTGCGCAGCTCGTTGTAGACGAGCATCTGATTGCGCCGCGTGTTGTCGGCCCCGGCCTGGCAGGCCGCGACGCCGACGCCCGGGACGACGACCGCCTGGAGGTCCATGAGATCGCGCGCGGCGATCGGCTGCCGCTGCGGGAAAGCTGACTGCCTGACACACGTCGCGGACGCGATGATCACCTGACCGGTCTTGGCGTCGATCGCGATGACCGACCAGGTGGCGTACGCGGTGGAGCGCGCGACGACGAGCAGCAGCAGGGCGAGCAGGAAGCGTTTCATCGGGCTCGGGGCTCGGATGTATGGGTGGGAAGAAATTGATGGGATACATATGGCACTTCCGGGGTAAAATCGCGAGGGCGGTGACTCCGGAACCAAACCGCCCGTCAGTTACTTGTTGACCGGGAGCATGGCTGCCTTCGCGTTCGCGTGGTAGGTTGAGGCGCTCGCAACCGGACTGTGGAGGTCCGCGGCTCATGGCACGTGCACGACGCTCGCGAATGATCGTTCGAACGTGGCCGCTGCTGGCGACCGCGCTGATCGCCGCGTGTGATCTGCGCCCATCGCCGATCGCCATGCCCGGTGCGGCGCGCCTCGTCGCGCTGCCGCCGTCGATCCACTCCTCGCATGCGTCGAATGCATCGCTGCGCGCCGCGGGGATGGCGCAGATCGTCGTGCGCACGATCGGCGTGCAGGGGATGTCCGACTCGTTGCAGATCGAGCTCTCCGACGCCGAGCAGCGTCACCTGGCGCAGCCCGCGAACACGCGTCGCAACACGACCTTCACTGTGTCGCCCGGTACCTACTCGGTCTTCGTGAAGGGTGCCGGCGTGCAGTTCCCGCTCGTGCGCATCTCGGTGAACATCGGCTACGCCGACACCGTAGAGCTCGCGCTTCAGACTCCCTAATCCAGCAGCGACAGGATCTCGCGGCGCGCCAAGAACTCCGCCCAGCCGCGCGCGTCGGCATCGTGTTTGGTGTCGCGAATGCGCGGATTGGCGCCCGCGTCGAGCAGCATCCGCACGATCGCGGCGTGATCGGCGAGGATTGCGAGATGGAGCGGTGTCACCGCGCAGTCCCAGTGCTTCCACCGCGCATTCGGATCGGCCCCATTCGCGATCAGCCAGCGCACGGACTCGAGGGCGCCGCGCTTTGCCATGAGGTGCAGTGCGCCGCCGGCCGGCGCGAGCAATCGCGCATCGGCGTCGAGCAGGCGGCGGGCGGTGCTCCAATCTTCGAGCGCGACCACGGCAATGAAATCCGAGTGCGTCGGATGCGGCGCGCGGTTGCCCCCCGCCGCGCTCTGTAGCTCGTCGACGGTCATCCGCCGGATCGCCTCCATCACCGGACGATCGACGTCCGTCGTCTCGGCGTACGCCGCGACGGACATCCCGGAGCCATCCACGCCCAGCGGGTCGGCGCCGACCTCGAGAAGTGTCGCGATCATCGCGCGGCGCCGCATTCGCACCGCGAAGTGAAGTGGGAGCTGCTGATTCTCGTTGTGGCTCATCCGGCGATTGATCGACGCCGGATCGCGCGCCACGACCTTCCGAAGCTCGTCCTCGAGGTCGAGCGCGATCGCCGAGAACACGTGATGACGCGCGCCATGCGCCACGAGGAGATCGACGACGGCGCGATGCGCGGCGTCGTCACAGCCGGGCCAGCAGCTCGCCCAGCCGATCACCTCGAGTGCGTGATCGTCGCCGGCGCCGACCACGTCGCTGCCGGCCGCGATGAGTCGCCGCACGGCGTCGACCGCGCCGCCGGCGGCGGCCCAGTGCAGCGCGTAGGTGTGGTCTCCGGTATCGCGCGCATGTACGTCGGCGCCGTGGCGCAGCAGCACATCGATCGCCGACGGATCCTTCGCGGCGAGGTGGAGCAGTGTCATCCCGTACGGCGGCGCGCGCAGCGCGACACGATCGGGGTGCGCGGCGAGCAGGCGGTCGAGCGTCGCGGCGTCGCCGTTGCGGGCGGCTGCTACCAGCCGGGCGTCGATGGTCGAGTCGATGGTCGCCTCGCGGTCGTGGGCCTACTTCGCGGTGGCCCGGTGCTCTATGATGCTACGACCAACGTGCCGACCAGGCAACCAACGGAGATCTCATGAAGACGCAGTACTACACCGCGTCGACGCTCGATGGCTTCATTGCCGGCGACGACCACGACCTCGATTGGCTGTTGCAGTTCGGCGACGAGGGACCGGACTTCCAGGCGTTCTACGGCAACGTCGGCGCGCTGGCGATGGGCTCCGGGACGTACGAGTGGCTGCTCGATTATCTGAAGCCCGGTACACCGGACGCGAAGCCGTGGCTCTACTCGGAGCCCTGCTGGGTGTTCTCGTCGCGCGAGCTGCCGCCGATTCCCGGCGCGCGGATCGAGTTCGTGCGCGGCGACGTCCGGCCGGTCCACGAGCAAATGCGGGTCGCCGCCGGCGGCAAGAACGTCTGGCTCGTCGGCGGCGGAGATCTCGTCGGGCAGTTCTACGACGCCGGCTTGCTCGACGAGATCATCGTGACGGTCACGTCGGTGACGCTCGGTACGGGAAAGCCCCTCTTGCCGCGGCGGATCGCGACGCCGCCGCTCGAGTTGGTCTCGGCGACTATGTACGGCAAGGCGTTCGTTCAGCTGCGCTACGAGGTGCCGAAGGGGCCCCAGGCTCGATAGCTTCCACGGCTATGACCATGCGAGACAAACTCGAGCTGCTCGAGCGGCGTGTCGCCGAATCGGAGCAGGGTGGCGGCGAGAAGCGCGTCAAGGCGCAGCACGCCAAGGGAAAGCTGTCGGCGCGCGAGCGCCTCGACCTTCTCCTCGACGAAGGCACCTTCGTCGAATTCGATCGCTTCGTCGTGCATCGCTCGACGGACTTCGGCCTCGATCAGGAGCACTACTACGGCGACGGCGTCGTGACCGGCTACGGCCGCATCGACGGACGCCTCGTGTATGTCTTCTCCCAGGACTTCACGGTCTTCGGCGGATCGCTGTCGCAGGCGTTCGCCGAGAAGATCTGCAAGGTCATGGACCTGGCGATGCGCAACGGCGCGCCGGTGATCGGCCTCAACGACTCCGGCGGCGCGCGCATCCAGGAAGGCGTCGTCTCGCTCGGCGGCT
>CBHWBX010000159.1:0-8912 GCA_966111935.1 uncultured Gemmatimonadaceae bacterium | reverse complement strand
TACCGGGGGAGGGGGACCCTAAACCTCCGCCCCCTACCCCCGATTCCCGATCCCCGCTCCTCAGGCCGGCACTACCGAGATCCCCGGCGCATTCGGGCCGACGTTCTTGCGCGCGTTCATGATGACGACGCCGACGAGCACGATCCCGATCGCGATCACCTGCGCCATGCTCAGGCCGAACGCCCAGGAGAATCGGTCGTCCTTCGCGCGGAAGAACTCGACGATGAACCGCTCGATCCCGGCGAGCACGCAGTAGACGCCGAACAGCCAGCCTTCCGCATGCTTGTGGTCGCGAATCCGCCAGAGGATCGCGAACATGATGAAGCCCATCAGCGTTTCCATGAGCTGCGTCGGCACCACCGACATCACCGTCATCGGATCGAGGCCGGGCGGGATCGGCACGTGAAAGTTCTGGAACATCGAGATCGCCGTCGACGGCGGCGCGCCGTCGGGGAAGGCGACGGCGAGCGGGCCCGTGTACACCTTGCCGTAGTCGTCGCCGACCGCCCAGCAGCCCGTGCGTCCGACCGCGTAGCCCGCGGCGATCGCGATCCCCGCGACGTCGGCGAAGCGCACGAACGAGAGCTTCTTGTAGCGGATCGTCGCCCAGCAGAGAATCACCGATCCGATGAACCCGCCCCAGAACACGAAGCCGCCGCGGCTCCACAGATCGCTGATCTGGTGCGACACCACGACGACGTAATACAGCTTCGCGCCGATCATCGTGCCGAGCAGCGCCGCGAACAGCACGTCGCTCACCGCCGCCGCTTCGACGTCATGGCCGCGCCGCGCGAGCTCGCGCTCGGAGATGATCTGCGAGATCAGGAACGCCAGCAGCACCGCGATGCCGAAGCCGGTGAGCTGGAACCCGCCGATGACGAGGTTGGTGGGATGATGTACGATCGGGTTCGCGAGGATCATGCGGCGACGAGTCCGGGAATGGGCTGGGTTGCGAATGCATTGAGGTCGAGCGGCGACGACTCTCCGCGCTCGAGATGAAACAGGCCGGCGCGCGCGATCATCGCGGCGTTGTCGGTCGCGAGGCGCGGCGAGGGGGCAAATACTTGGACCCCGCGCGGATTGAATCGTGCCCGCATCGCCTCGACGAGCGTCGCGTTGCACGCGACACCGCCCCCGAGCACCACGCGACCGCGCCCGAACTGCCGCGCCGCGCGCGTCGTCTTCTCGACGAGCGTGTCGATGAGCGCGTCCTGAAACGCGCGCGCGATCGCGCCGCGGCGTTCGGCGCCGTCGGGCGCCTTCGTCGCGTTCAACACCGCCGTTTTGAGCCCGCTGAACGAGACGTCATAGAAATCGGGATCGGTCGGCTGCTGGTCGCGACGCACCATCGGCCGCGCGAAGCGCAGCTTGCCGGCGTCGCTCGCCGCGGCCAGTCGCTCGACGTGCGGCCCCCCAGGATACGGGAGGCCGAGCAACTTTGCCACCTTGTCGAATGCTTCGCCGGCGGCGTCGTCGCGCGTGCGGCCGAGCAGACGATACGTCCCCCACGCCTCGACGTCGAGCAGCAGCGTGTGCCCACCCGACACGAGCAGCGCCGTGAACGGCGGCACCGCGTCGGGATGCTCGAGCGCCGTCGCGAAGAGATGGCCTTCCATGTGGTGCGCGCCGAACACCGGGATGTCGCGCGCGAACGCGAACGCCTTCGCGTAGCTCACACCGACGAGCAGCGCGCCGACGAGCCCCGGCGCGTTCGTCACGGCGACGGCGTCGATCTGGTCGCTCCCCGACTGCGCGATCGCGCGCGACACCACCGGCTCGATTGCCGTCAGATGCGCGCGCGAGGCGATCTCCGGCACGACACCGCCGAAGATCGTGTGCACGTCCTGCGACAGGATCACCAGCGACTCGAGACGCACGTCGTTGCCGCTGCCCGAAAGCACGGCCGCCGACGTCTCGTCGCACGACGTTTCGATTCCGAGAACGCGCATCAGGGACGGGGGAGTGGTTTGATCTGGACCTTCACCTGCGCCGGCTTCACGTGCGCCTCGCCGAAGCCCGTCGTGTCGATGTCGACGAGGTGCGGCAGCGAATCGGGGAAGGGAACGGTCGTCCGCACGGTGCGCACCGACGGGATCCGCATCAGCAGATGCCGCGGTCCGCTCACCTGGACGTGATCCGGCTCGAGCACCGTCGTTACGGGGCCCGAGCCCGGCGCCATCTCGACGTTGATCGCCGAGTTGACGCGCACCATTCGGTTCCACGTCGACTCGAAGCGCAGCGTCAGGTGCCGCGGCTGGATGTCGCGCACGACCGCGTCCACGCCGTCGGGGAGCGTCACGTCATCGGGACGGAGATCGATCACCACCGTGTCGGGTGCGTCGGCGGTGAGGGTGCGGCGGATGACCGGCGGAGTGGAGCTGAGCTTGATCAGCTGCTTCGGCGATCCGGCGACGATCGCCTGGAGCGGCGGAAGCGCGTCGCGCAGCACGAGCGAGCTGTCGAGCACCGGAACGAAGCGCACCGGCACGAGCTCGAGCTGCGGCTCCTTCGCATTCACCACGAACCAGAGAATGATCGCGAGGAAGACCGCCGTCGCCTTGAGCGGAAGCTGCTCGGTGAACGCGGCGACGAGCCGGCGTTGCACGGTGCCTTGACGGAGCGACGCCGGCGTGTCGGCCATCGCGTCTCGCTTACTGGGCGCGGAGCGGGGCCGCGCGCTGCGCGTCGCCCGAGTCGCTCACCGGTCGCGGCGTGGCCAGCCCGAGGAGCTGCGCGATCAACGCGCGATTCCCCTGGGACGACCAGTCGTCGGCACCGACCCACTTCCGGCGAATCGTGCCTTCCTTGCCGATGATGAACGTCTCCGGGATCCCCGTCGTCTGGTACGTCTTCTCGATCGCGCCCGACGTCTCGCGCAGCACCTCGAAGTTGATGCCGTACGCGTTCATGAACTTCTTCACCGAGTCGTCGCTCACCGCGTTGTCGATCTCCACCGCGACGATCGTCAACCCGCTGTCGCCGTAGGTCTGCTGCAGCTTCGCCAGGCTCGGCATCTCGACCTTGCACGGCTCGCAGTACGTCGCCCAGATGTTCAGCAGCACGACGTGGCCCTTGTAGTCGGCCATCGTCTTCGTGCCCTGGCCGCCGAGCACGCGCGCCTTGAACTCCGGCGCCTGCGAGCCCGCCTGCACCGGGAACAGATCGTCCTTCATCGAGCGCGCGGCGAGCGTCATCACCGTCGCGAGCACGGCGACGATGATCCCGACGACCGTCCACTGCTGTCGTGCCGTCATACGACCACTCCGCACTTTGCGCGCAGCGCGGCGATCTCGCCCTTTGGATCCTTCGCCGAGAACACCGCGTTGCCGGCGACGAACGTGTCGGCGCCCGCGGCGAACACGCGCTCGATCGTCTCGCGGTTGATGCCGCCGTCGACCTCGAGCGCCGCCTTGCTATTCGCTTCGTCGAGCATCTGCCGCGCGCGGCGCACCTTGTCGATCGAATACTCGATGAACTTCTGCCCGCCGAAGCCCGGGTTCACCGACATCACGAGGAGCAGATCGATCTCCGGCACGACCTCGCACACCGCGGTAAGCGGGGTCGCCGGATTGAGCGCCACCCCGGCGAGGCAGCCGAGCTCGCGGATGCGCGTGAGCTGGCGATGCAGATGCGGCGCCGCCTCGGCGTGAATCGTCAGCCCGGTCGCGCCCGCGGCGGCGAAGTCGTCGAAGTAATTCTCCGGCTCGACGACCATCAGATGGACGTCGAGCGGCAGCGACGTGCAGCGGCGCACCGTCTCGATCACCTTCGCGCCGAAGGTGAGATTCGGCACGAACCGGCCGTCCATCACGTCGATGTGAATCCAGTCGGCGCCGCCGGCTTCACACATCGCGATCTCGTCGCCGAGCTTGGCGAAGTCCGCGCTCAGGATCGACGGGGCAATGCGTACGTGCGTGTGATTCACGGCTGCTTCGACGTGCTGACGGTGAGAGTGACGGTGCTGCCTTCCGGCTCCTTGGTGCCGGCCGGCGGATCCTGCGCGAGCACGGTGCTCTCCGGCGTCGCTTCGCGATATTCCTCGCCGCCGCGATTCGCCTTGAAGCCCACCGCGGCGAGCCGCTTCGCGGCATCGTCGAACAGCAGCCCGCCCACGTTCGGGATCTTCGCGTTCCCCGGGACGACGCCCGACGGGAAGATCACGAACGCCACGATGAGATACGCGATCAGAAATCCGCCGATGATCGCGACCGCGTACGGCAGCGATCCGCGGACCTTCATTCGAACACTCATTCCGCTCCCTTGCGAAGTCGCGCTGCGAACGCGCCGTCGGTACCGTGACGCTGCGGCAGGACGCGCAGCAGACCATTGTCGAGCACCGCGTTCGGCACCGCGCCTTCCGGCGGCGCCTCGAGCTGCCAGCCCGGATTGTCGGCGAGGAAACGCGCGACCTGCTCGTCGTTCTCTTCCGGCTCGAGCGAGCAGGTGCTGTACACGAGCAGCCCGCCCGGCTTCACGACGTCGGCGGCCGCGCGCAGGATCGTCCGCTGGATCGAGGACATCACCGCGAGATCGGAGACCTTGAGACGCCAGCGCGCATCGGGATGGCGTCGGAACGTCCCCGTCCCCGTGCACGGCGCGTCGACGAGCACGAGATCGACCGGACGGATCGCCGGGAAGCGCGCGTCGGCGACGTAGGCGTGCATCGTCGGGATCTCGAGCCGCTGCGCGTTCTCGACGACGCGCTGCAGGCGCGCGAACGAGAGATCGCTCGACGCGACCATCCCCGCGTTGCGCGACAGCTCCACCGACTTCCCGCCCGGCGCCGCGCACAGATCGGCGACGATCGCCCCCGTGGGCACCGACGCGTACTGCGTCACCAGCGTCGACGCCGGATCCTGAAGATGGAACAGCCCCTGACGGAACGGTCCCAGCTCGGTGAGCGACGACACGGGGCTCGACAGCACGATGCTGTCCTTCGCGAGCGGCGCTTCGTCGACGTGCACGCCGGCCGACTCGAGCATCGCTTCGAGCTGCTCGCGCACGACGTGATACGGGCGCGCGATCAGCGGCGCCTCACGATTGTTCGCCTCGAGCAGACGCTGCGTCTCGGCGATGCCCCACCGGGCAACCCAGCGCGCGACGATCCACTTCGGGTGCGAGCCCTCGAGCGCGATCGTGTCGATCGGATCGCTCGACCGCGGCAGCTCGAGCGCGTCGCGCTCGCGGTCGACGCGCCGAAGCACGGCGTTCGCGAGCTTGCTCGCGCCGATGCCATGCCGGCGCTTCGCCAGCTCCACGGTCTGCGCGATCGCGGCGTAGGCCGGAACGCTCTCCATGTACAGGAGCTGCGCGGTGCCGAGCCGGAGCAGATCGAGGAGATCGGCGTCGAGTCGCACCACGCCGCCGCGCACGCGCGCGTCGAGGTACGCGTCGATGCGGCCGCGACGGCGCAGCATGCCATAGACGAGCTCGCGAACCCACCGGCGGTCGCGCGCGTCGAGACGCGCGGTCCGGCGATCGAACGCCGGATCGAGCAGGTCGCCGCCGCGCAGGTCGGTGCAGATCTCGGCGGCCGCCTGCCGCCCGTCCGTCACCCCACCATGCGACGTCGCAACCCCTCCACCACCAGAAAAACGGTCGGAATCAGCGCCAGGCATACCCCTAAGATAAGCGCTCTCCGACCCCTATGCCGCGCCCGCGCGACCATTCCAGCGGCGTGATCCGGCGCTTGCCGGCCGGATGGACAGTTGCGATCTGGACCGCACCGCCTACACAGGCCACGGTCATCCCCGCTTCGCCGATTGCCAGGACCTCGCCGGGCGCCGTAGCCGCATCGATCGCCGCCGCCGACACCCTCGCCCCGTAGAGCTTGACCTCGCCCCCCTTGGCGACCGCAAACGCCCCGGGACGCGGATCGAACGCGCGGATCGTCCGCGCGACGGTGCGCGAGTCGGTGTTCCAGTCGATCCGCGTCATCGTCCGGTCGACCTTTGGGGCGTACGTCGCCAGGGCATCGTCCTGCGGCACTTCGCTGGCCTGGCCGAGGCCGAGTAGCGCCAGCGCTTCGATGAGCGCGAGCGCGCCCATCTCCGAGAGACGGAGCTGAAGCTCGCCATAGGTCTCGTCGTCCGGGATCGGCGTCCGAACCTGAAGGATCGACGCACCGGCGTCGAGCGCCTTCACCATGCGCATGATCGTCACCCCCGACTCGGCGTCGCCGTTCAGAATGGCGGCCTGGATCGGTCCGGCGCCGCGCCACTTCGGGAGCAGCGACGCGTGGATGTTGATCGTGCCGAGTCGCGGCAGGTCGATCACCTGCGTCGACAGGATGTGCCCGTAGGCGACGACGACGGAGATGTCCGGCTCGAGTGCGGTGATCTGCGCGATGAACTCGTCGCCCTTCGGCCGCTCCGGCTGGAAGACGGGAAGGTTTTCCTCGAGGGCGAGCACCTTCACCGGCGGCGGCTCGAGGGTCGAGCGCGAGCGTCCGACCGCCTTGTCCGGCTGCGTCACCACGCCGACCACCTCGAACCCTTCGCCGAGCAGGGCCCGCAGCGGCGGGACGGCGAATTCGGGGGTGCCCCAGAACAGGACTCTCATAAAACCGATGTCATCCTGAGGCGCGGAGCGCCGAAGGACCCCTGTCCGTGCGGAGGAAAGGGGTCCGTCGCTTCGCTCAGGATGACCATCTCAGAGCTCTTCATCCGGATGCTCGTGCTCCAGCGACGGATCGTCGGCGAGACGACGGATGAAGTTCGGGTACTTGTCCTTCTCCTTCGTCCACTTCGACATCGCCGAGCGGCGTCTGAGAACGCTCATGTAGTCGAGGAACAGCTTGCCGTGCAGGTGATCGATCTCGTGCTGTAGACAGCGGCCGAGCAGATCACCCGCTTCGATCTCGAACGTCTTGCCCTCGAGGTCGAGCGCGCGCACGTGGACGCGCGCCGGCCGCTCGACGTCGCCGTAGACGTCGGGGATCGACAAGCAGCCCTCTTCCGCCTTCGCCGGCTTGCCCGTCGTCTCGACGATCTCGGGGTTGATGATCACGAACGGATTCTCGTCCACGTCGATCACGGCGATCCGCTCCGTGCGCCCCACCTGCGGCGCCGCGAGGCCGATCCCCTTCGCGAGATACATCGTGTCGAACATGTCCTTCACGAGCTGACGGATCTCGTCGGTGATCTCGGCGACCGGCTTGGTCTCCTCGCGGAGGATCGGGTCGCCGAGGACGCGAATGTCGAGAATGCTCACGCCGACTCGCCGGTCGTCGCGGTGGCCGTGGACGTGCCGACGATGCGCGCGATGCGCCCGCGCTCGACGACGATGCGCGACTCGCCCGTCTCGATCGTCACGCGGTCGTCCATGCGGTTCGCGCCGCCCTCTTTGGTCGTCTCGCGGATGTGCACGACCTTGCCGACGATCCCGCCGGCGGTGACGATCTCGTCGCCCCGCTTGAGCGCGGCGAGCGAGGCCTCGTGCTGCTTCCGCTGCTTCTGCTGCGGACGCCACATCACGAAGTAGATGATCGCGATGATGAGAACGAATTGAAACGCGAGCGGCGTCAGCGAGCCTCCGCCGGCGGCGGGCGCCTGGAGGAGAAACGCGAGCGACAGGGCGTTGAAAGTCATGCGGCGGTACCGGTTCGTGAGTGATAGCGCGCGAGCCAATCGCGGCTCCACGCATCGATGGTCCCATCGCGAATCGCGGCGCGCGCGTCGCGCATCAGACGGACGAGGAAATGTACATTGTGCAGCGACAGCAGGCGAAGCCCGAGGATCTCGTCCGCGGTGTAGAGATGGCGGATGTACGCGCGGGTGAAGCGCCGGCACGCCGCGCAATCGCACTCCTCGTCGAGCGGCCGGCGGTCGGTGCGATACTCGGCGCGCTTGATGTTGAGGCGGCCGTCGCGCGTGAACGCGGCGCCGTTGCGTCCCATCCGCGTCGGCGCCACGCAGTCGAATAGATCGACGCCGCGCAGCACGCCCTCGACCAGGTCCTCTGGAAAGCCGACGCCCATCAGATACCGCGGCCGATGGACCGGCAGCTCGCCGTCGACGACCTCGAGGATCCGATACATGTCCGGCTTCGCTTCGCCGACCGACAGGCCGCCGATCCCGTAGCCGACCCAGTCGCCCTGCGACCGGATCGCGCGCGCCGCCTCACGGCGCAGCGATTCATGGATGCCGCCCTGGACGATCGGAAACAGCGCCTGTGGATGCCGATGCGGGGGGATGCGCTCGAGCGCCGCCGCGCACCGCGCGAGCCAGCGCAGGCTGCGCTCGCTCGCGTCGCGCGCCACGCTCTCCTCGCTCTGCCCCGGGATGACGTGATCGAACTGCATGATCACGTCGGCGCCGAGGTTGCGCTCGATCTGCATCACGCTCTCCGGCGTGAAGACGTGCTTCGAGCCGTCGAGATGGCTGCGGAACTCCACGCCGTCTTCGCTCACCGTGCGCAACCCTTCGAGCGAAAAGACCTGGAAGCCGCCGGAGTCGGTGAGGATCGGCCCGTCCCACTGCATGAAGTCGTGCAATCCGCCGAAGTCGCGAATCAGCTCGTCGCCCGGACGCAGGTGCAGATGGTAAGCGTTGCCGAGAATCATCTGACAACCGATCGCGCGCAGATCGTCCGGGTCGAGCGACTTCACCGTGGCGAGCGTGCCCACGGCCATGAACGCCGGCGATTCCACGATGCCGTGAGGCGTCGTGAAGCGCGCTGCGCGCGCGGAGCCGACGGTCGTTTCCACCTCGAAGCTGAATGCTTCGTGCGGCGCTGCCTGACTGCTCATGTTATCGCTCCTCCCTTCGGCGCTGCGCACCTCCGGTCGGAGTTCCGCAAGACAGAGTCATTTATCGCTCCTCCCTTCGGCGCTGCGCGCCTACGGTCGGAGTTCCACAAACTATTATCATCGTGCCTCGTTCAGAGAAGGACCATCGCGTCGCCGTACGAGT
>CBHWBX010000158.1:0-8955 GCA_966111935.1 uncultured Gemmatimonadaceae bacterium | reverse complement strand
GGCAACGCCGGCCCATCCGCGATAGAGCAAAGATAGATCGCCCCTCCGCGCGAAGCGCTAACGACTCAATAATTCCAAATGCGTTGCTTCGCCGCAAACACCACGATCAGCGCCCCGTACTGCATGAACGTCGAGATCTCGCTCTTCCAGGCCTCGCCCCAGTCGTGCGGGCCGGACTCGGGCACCTTCGGCGGGCGGGGGATCCAGCGGGGGGTCGTCTTTTTGTAGTCCAGGTACTCCTGGCCGAAGATCGACTCGAGCACGCCTTCCTCGTACGACACGATCAGCGTGTACTCGATCGCGAAGATCACGATCGCGATCGGCAGGAACCAGAGCACGCCAGAGATGAGCACGAAGCCCATCCAGATGAAGAAGTTGCCGACGTAGAGCGGGTTCCGCACCCAGCGGAAGATCCCGTAGGTCACCAGGCGCTGCACGTTGCGCGACCGGCGGCGCGTCACCGTGCCGGCGGCGGCGACGCCGGAGATGCGAATCCATTCGCCGAAGACGATCAGCAGACCGCCGGCGAACCAGAGTGCGCCCGTCGGATGCGACGGGGCGAACAGCGTGACGAGCAGGAACGGGACGGGCAGCCAGCTGCGGTTGCGGAACAGGACCGCGCCGATCTTGGCGCTCGTGCTCTGTTCGGCCGCCGAGACGTTCGGGGAGGGGGCGGGGGAAGTCATCGATCAATTATACAGCAGGCGCGCGAGAAATTCGCTCATCACGGTATTGAACGCCGCCGGCCGCTCGACGTTCGACAGGTGGCCGGCTCCCTGGAGCACCTCGAGCCGGCTTCCCCGGATCGATGCGCACATCGCGCGCGCCTCCTTCGGCGGGGTCAGCACGTCCTCGTCGCCGACCACCACCAGCGTCGGGACATCGATCGTCGCGCAGGTGTCGGTCGAATCCGGACGCTCGATCATCGCCTCGAGCGCGCCGATCACTCCGTCCGTCGGCGCCTGCGCGATCAGGCGATGCATCGCGTCGTAGATGTCCGGACGCTTCTCGCGCGTCGTCTTGCCCACCAGTCCGGCGATCTGCGCGTTGGCCACCGCGGTATTCCCCTGCGTTCGCGCGAGCTCGATGAGCTCCTGCCGTCGCGCTGTCGCCTCGGGCGTGTCCGCGGTCGCGCGCGTATCGGCGAGCACGAGGCCGCGTACGCGATGGCGATGGCGCCGCCAGAAGGCGAACGCCACGTAGCCGCCCATCGAGCATCCGACGATCACCGCACGCTCGATGTGCAGCGCGTCGAGCACGCCGGCAACGTCGTCGGCGTACTGGTCCATCGTGTACGGCGGATTGCCGCGCGATTCGCCCAGCCCGCGAAAGTCGATGGCGATGCACCGGCTCTCGGCCACGAGCGTGGTCACCTGCGGGTCCCACATGGTGCGATTGAGCGGAAAGGCGTGCAGAAACACCACCGGCAGTCCCGAGCCGACGTCGTCGTATGCGATCTCCGTGTCACCGACGAGCGCTATCACTCCGGCTCCGGCCACTGCGGGAGCATCTCGCGCCAGCTTTCCGGGACAGGCACGGGCTGGCCTTCCTGGTTCACCGCCACGAACACGATCGACGCTTCGGCAACGAGCTGATTGCTCCCGACCTTTCGCACGTCCTGCTTCACGATGTAGCTCGTCCGCTTCACCGCGAGCAACCCCGATCGAATCACCAGATCCTCGCCGGGGAGCGATTGCGCGAGGTAGCCGATGTCGACGTGCCGCACGACCGAGAACACCGGCTGTTTCGCCCAATGGCGAATGTCGATCTGCGGCTCAAGCAGCTGCCAGCGCGCGCGCTCGAGAAAGTTGAGCATCGTCGCGTGATTGAGATGCCCGAGCATGTCGCAGTCGGTCGGATAGATGTGGAACGTGACTTCAGGCAAGCGGGTCATTGGTCGTCCAGTGATCGAGAGTCGAACGTCAACCAGAACAGTGTGGGGCCTCGGCCCGTCAGCGCCAGCGCGTGCGCGAACGCTTTGGCGCTGTACGTCGCGTCGAGGGTGACGGCCGCGGCATCGCGCAGACGGCGCGCCGCGGCGCGTCCCTCGCTCGTCTCGCGCCCGTATGCGCCGCCGAATGTTTCGTGCGCGATCCGGATCGCCGGCCGTGCGAGCCGCGGCACTCGACGCCCGGTCACGCGCTCGATCAGCCGCGCGGTCGCGTTCGCGAGGGAACGCACGTGTCCCTCGCGCGCGACGATCCGCGGCACCACCCGCGCGCCGATCACCACGGTGCGCATCCCCGCGATCGCCATCGCCAGCGCGATCCCGGCCGCGGTCCCGCCCGTGCCGAGTGGCACGACGATGAACTCCGGCTCGGGCATCTCGCCCGCTTCGATCTGCGCGACGAGCTCGAGACCGGCATTCACGTGACCGAGCACGCCGAGTGGGACGCTTCCGCCGGCGGCGATCCATCGCGCACCGCGCAGGCGATGCGTCGCGCTCCACAGATACGCGCCGACCGGCGTTCCGAACACCGGCGCTTCCGCGGCGATCGCCTCGATCCGCGCCGACACGCGCTCGGCGACGGCGTGCATCTCCTGCCGCCAGCGCCCCACGTACACGCGCGCGCCGAGTCGCGCGCCGTAGGTCGCCACCGAGAGCGCGTGCGTCGACCCCGCCGATCCCACCGTGACGATCGCGTCGCCCGGCTGCACGCCGCCGAGCAGGAACTCGAGGGCGCGCACCTTGTTGCCGCCGAGCGGATCGGCCGAGAGATCGTCGCGCTTGATCCAGAGATCCCGACCGAGCGACGCGATACGTGCGACCGGCGTCACGGTCGCGCCCAGCGGCACGCGGGGGATGCGCGCCAGCTCGGCGAAGCGCGCGAGCAAGGGAGGAAGCGGCGGGCTCACGGCCGCACGCTACTTGATGCCTTGCTTCGGATCCTCGTCGGGGCCGAGCGCGCGCTCGCCGACGACGTTCTCCACGTAGAGCATCTTCACGGCGACGAGCGTCGCCGCGAGCAGCGGGACCGCGACCATCAGCCCCAGGAATCCGAACATCAGCGCCATCAGCGCCTGCGAGAGAATCGTCAGCGCCGGCGGCACGTCCACGCCGCCCTTCATGAGCAGCGGGATGAGGAGATGGTTCTCCATGAACTGGATCAGCACGTAGGCGCCGGCGACGAGCATCGCCTTTTCCGGCGAATCCAGAAAGCCCATCGCGATCGCCGGGACCGAGCTGAGGATCGGACCGACGGTCGGGATGAACTCGAACAGTCCCGCGAGCAACCCGAGCGCGAACGCCGCCTTCACGCGCAGGATGAGCAGCACGATCGTCGTCACGACGCCGATCGTCGCCATCGCGATCAGCTGGGTGAGCAGCCATCGGCGCAGCACCGCCGCCATCGCCGACAGCACCTCGCCCGCCCGCTTCCGGTGCGCGCGCGGGAAGAGCGACATCAGCCCGCCGTGGTAGAGCGTCGGGTCGGCCGCGATGTAGATCGATAAGAAAATTATAATGAGTATTCCGCCAACGACCTGCATCGTCGACGTGATGAACGGGAACAGGAACTTCTGCGCCCCGCCGACCCGCGACCCGAGCCTGCTCCGGATCGTCGACGCGATCGTCACCGAGTCCGGCGCGGGGCTCGGCGCGCGGGCGGCCGAGTCCGGCGGGGCGGTCGTCGGCGGAGGCGCCGGACGGAGCGGTGTCTGTGCGCGCGCGGCCGAGTCCGCTTTCGCGCCGGCCGTCGTCGAGTCGCCGTTGACCACCCCGTCCACCACCATCCCGACGACCCCGTTCTGGTGCAGCCGCGCCCACCGCTGGACCTGCGCGAGCGCGTCGGGGAGCCGGTGCCGCACCTCCGCCGCCTGAGCCCGGATCGTCGGAGCCATCCACGCGCCGAACCCGGTCAGGATCCCGAAGAACGCGAGGACGATCAGCGCTGCCCCGATCCCCCGCGGAACCCGGAAGCGCGTGAGCTGGTCGACCCCCGACGCCACCGCAAGCCCGAACAACAGCCCCAGGAACGCCGTGAAGAACAGCGGATTCGCCACCCAGAACAGCCGAGCGAGGACGTAGACGCCGATGACCAGCGCGGCCGCCCGCAATACTTCGGCGTTCCGCCACGCGTCGGGGCGCCGATGCCGCCTTGCACGGCGCGCGGCCTGTTCTCGTCGAGCTTCGTCGTTCGGTTCCGTCATGCGCATCCGCTCCGGGCAAGGGGAGTGCCCGTTAGATTGCCAGCGTGCATACGCCGATCTATCTCGACACGCCCAGTACCGTCGACTCGTTCCTCGCGACCATCGCCGAAACGCCCATCCTCGCGCTCGACACCGAGGGGGCGAGCTTCCACCGCTTCGTCGATCGAATCTATCTGCTCCAGCTTTCGACGCGCGAACACACGGCGATCATCGACCCCCTCCCGATCGGCACCCCGGCGGGACTCGGACGCCTCCTCGAAAGCCCGAACGTCGAAATCGTCTTCCACGACGCCGACTACGACCTGCGGCTGCTCCATCAGGACTACGGCTGGAACGTCCGCAACATCTTCGACACCCGCATCGCCGCGCAGCTGCTCGGGCTCAAGGCCTTCGGCCTCGCCGCCCTGCTCGAGCGCTACTTCGGCGTGAAGCTCGACAAGAAGTTCCAGCGCGCCGACTGGTCACTCCGTCCCCTGAGCCAGGGGATGCTCGACTACGCCGCGCAGGATACGCTGCACCTCCTCGAGCTGCGCGACCGGCTCAAGGCCGATCTCGAAACGGCAGGCCGGTGGGAATGGGCGCGCGAGGAGTTCGGACTGCTCGAAGGGACCAAGTGGGCCGACGACGATCCCGCCAACTCGTTCCTCCGCCTCAAGGGCGCGCGCGACCTCAATCGCCGCGAGCTCGCCGTGCTGCGCGAGTTGGTTCCCTGGCGCGACGGCGTTGCCCGCCAGCTCGATCGCGCGACCTTCCGCGTCATCGGCAACGAGCAGCTGCTCGACATCTCCCGCCTTCAGCCGACGACCCGCGAAGCCCTGGGCACGATCAAGGGCATGCCGCGCGGCATCCTCGAGTCGCGCGGCGGTGAGCTCGTCGATGCGGTGAAGCGCGGTCTCGCCGTTCCCGACAACGCGCTCCCGCGCTTCCCGAAGGCCCCGCGATGGGATCGCGATCCCGACTTCGATTCGCGCGTCTCCGCGCTCAAGACGGTCCGCGACGCCGCCGCGACGCGGCTCGATCTCGATCCGGGTGTGCTCTGCGCGCGCGATCGACTGGAGGCCGTCGCGCGAAAGAATCCGTCGTCGGTTGCCGAGCTGGATGCGATCCCCGAGCTGCGCCGCTGGCAGCGCGCCGTGCTCGGGGAAGGCTTCATCAAGGCCCTCGCGCCGCACCGAAAGAAAGCAGCCGGCGAGTCTCCCGCTCCCTCACCGGCCGACGACGAAAGCCCGTACCGCGACTAGCGCCTACAGTCCCATGTAGGCGCGCACGCGCGGCTCGATCTTCTCCGGGCTCCAGAACGGATCCCAGACGAGATTGATGTTCACCGCGGCCACGCCGGGCATCGCCTTCACGGCGCGCTCGACGTCACCCATGATCTGCGGACCCGCCGGACATCCCGGCGATGTCAGGGTCATGTCGATCTGCACGTCGTGGTCGTCGATGCTCACCTCGTACACGAGTCCGAGGTCGACGATGTTCAGGTTGAGCTCCGGGTCCTTCACCTTGCGAAGCGCGAGCTTCACCTGGTCGACGCTCGGCGCGGGCGCGTCGGTCGCCGGCGCTTGCGAATTGGCCGGCGCCGCATCGGCGCCGGGGCTCGTCTCGGGATTCTGATTCTGGTCGGACATATGACCGTAAGCTCAACGCCTGTCGCAGGCGGAGCAAGCACGACGGGTCGTGTCTAGCGCTTCGACTTCTTCGACTTGCTCGAGGAGGCCTTGGCCTTCGTGGTCGACTTACTCGACGTGGCCTTGGCCTTCGTCGTCGACTTGGCGCTCGTGCTCTTCGCCTTCGCCGAGCTCTTGCTCGACTTCGATGCGGTCGCCTTCGCCTTCGTCGTCGACTTCGACGAGCTGCTCGACGACTTCGCGTGAAGCGCGCTCGACGCCTTCCTCTTCGACGACGACTTCTTCGGATGGCGCTCCGGCCTGTTCCAGTCGACCGCGCGATCGGCGCGGAACTTCGCCGGCATGACCATCGGGCCGTCGGCGTAGTCCGTCACCGCGAGGGCGGCGGCGTCGGCGAGATCGGCGCGCACGTCGGCGATGACCTTCGCCGGACGCTTCGCCCGCGCTTCATGGACGCGGTTCGTGAGCAGCACGACGAACATGTCGCGCTCCGGATCGATCCACAGCGACGTGCCCGTGTAGCCCGTGTGGCCGAACGCATCCGAGCCGAGATACTGGCCGCAGCTGCCCGAGCCGCCGCAGGTGTCCCAGCCGAGCGCCCGCGTGCCCGCCGCGCGCTTCGTGAACAGCGCCACCGTCGTGTCGCTGACGATGCGCGTGCCGTCGTAGATGCCGCCGTTCAGCATCATCTGCGCGAAGATCGCGAGATCGTACGCGGTGCTGAACAGTCCCGCGTGGCCCGCGACGCCGCCGAGCGCATAGGCGTTCTCGTCGTGCACCTCACCCTTGAGCGGATAGCCGCGGGGCGGCGCGACTTCGGTCGGCGCGACGCGCGCGCGCACCGAATCGGCCGGGGTGAAGAAGGTGTCGTCCATGTGCAGCGGCTTGAACACGTTCTCTTCGAGGAACGCATCCATCCGCTCGCCCGACGCCGCCTCGACGACGAAGCCGAGCATGTCGGCGCCGAGATCGGAGTACTCGTAGCAGCGGCCCGGCTCGCAGCCGAGCGGCGTCGAGATCACGAGCTCGCGCGCTTCCGCCGGCGTATGCGCCTGGCGCCACAGGTCGCGCCCCGCGGGGAGCCCCGAGCGATGCTCGAGCAGCATGCGAATGGTGACGCGATCCTTCGCGCCGCCGACGAAGTTGGGGACGTACTTCGAGACGGGATCGTCGAGCGCGATCTTGCCCTGGTCGTAGAGGACCATGAGCGCCGTCGTCGTGCCGACGACCTTCGTCAGCGACGCCAGATCATAGATGGTCTTTTCAGCGGAGACCGAGGCGCTGTTCGCGCCCCAGCTCAATCGCCCGAAGCCCTTCTCCATCACCGCCGCGCCACGCCGGCCCACCACGACCGCCGCACCCGGATAGCCGCCAGCCTTGATCCCGCGTTCGACCACATGGTCGATCTTCGCGAGACGCTCGCTGGACATGCCAACGGCTTTCGGCGCCTTGACCGGAAGGCCATCGCCGACATCGGTTGCGATCAGTAGCGAGACCAGCAGTGAGAACACGTGCAGCTCCTACGGGCGTGAACTAGCGGAAAAGGCTCACGACACCCGGCTCTAGACCGGGTGCCAACGCAGACGTCGTGCTATGGGGGAGTATCGACCGGGCAGGGAAGGAACGACTGACCCGGTCCTTTGGTGCCATACGTCACAATGCAGAGGAATGTTCCCCGTGGCAAGAGGCGCGACCAAGCCATATTGTCCCCTGTGCGCGTGACGAGCAAGATGGGAAGGGGTAACGAGTTACAAGAGCATCGAGAATCGCGGATCGGGGATCGAGACGACCCCGACCGTAACGTCGCGATCCCCGCTCCTCACTCCCCGATCCACGGCCAGTAAACCTTTCCCAAACACCCGGTGACTCATTCACCGAGCATGGAAAACGAACCCCTCATCATCCGCCGAGCGATTGATGGCGATGAGAGTGCGCTACGGGCGTTGTGGACACGCCACGCACCTCACATCGACATGGTCGTGCGCCGCCTGGTGGGCGGGGACGCGGACCTGGCTGCCGACGTCGCGCAGGAAGTTTGGATCCAGATCCTCCGGGCCCTCCCCAGCTATCGCGGGGACTCCCAGTTCAGCACCTGGGCCCACCGGATCGCCGTCAACCGCACCCTCAACGCGCTCCGGAAGACCCGCCGTCTCTCGAGCGTCGAGACCGAGGTCCAGGAAGACAGCGCCGCCGTCGACCCGGATACCGACCGCTCCTTCGTCGCTCAATCGATCGACGAGGCCGCGTCCAGGCTGTCCCCGGGGGCCCGCGCCGTCTTCGTGCTGCACGACGTCGAAGGCTACACCCACGAAGAGATCGCCGAGCAGCTCGGGATCACCACCGGCGGCTCGAAGTCACAACTGTTCAAGGCTCGCGCGCGGCTCCGGCAGTACCTCGCGCACCTCATAGATGATCGGGATGTACGACCCACGCACAAGGATACCAAGTATGTCGCACCTGCCTTCTGAACGACTCGCGGCGTTCGTCGACGAATCGCCGAGCGCGGAGGAGCTCGCACACCTCGCGGCCTGCACCGAGTGCGCGCGCGAACGGGCGATGTACCTGAGTCTCGCCGACCTCTCGACGTCGGCGTCGGCACGGATCGGGGCTCCGCTCACGAGCTGGGAGTCGCTCCGTCCGGCACTGGTCGCCGACGGCGTGATCGATCGCGGGCGCGGGCTCGAGCTGCGCGCGCGGCGAGTGCCGCGTCCCTGGCTCCAGGCTGCGGCGGCGGTGCTGCTCGTCGCCGGCGGTGCGATGGCTGGGCGCTATTCGGCGAACCGTACCCTCTTCGCCAACGGATCGGAGGCGACGACGCCCGCCACGCCGCCCGTCGCGCAGGCCACCCCCGCCGCCGATACCATGACGCCGACCTTCGCGTCGGTCGACGAAGCGCGCGCCGCCCGCGACCGCTACCAGATGCTCTATCAGAATGCGACCGCGTTCATCGCGCAGCAGCAGGACAGCATGCCGAGCACGACCGCCGCGGCAAAGCGCGTACGTCTCGCCGCGCTCGATCGCGCGAATCAGGTCTTCAGCGAAGCCTTGAACGAAGCGCCCGATGATCCGGTCATCACCGGCGCCTATCTCACCACGGCCGGCCAGCGCGAGGCGACGTTACGTCAGCTCGCGACGATCGCGCCGGCCAGCATGCGCATCAACAGCTACTGATGGGACG
>CBHWBX010000157.1:0-9064 GCA_966111935.1 uncultured Gemmatimonadaceae bacterium | reverse complement strand
CGCGACCCGCAACCCGCGACCCGCGACCCGATCAGTTGGTCGCACACCTTCCCGCAACCCGCAACCCGCGACCCGCAACCCGAGTGCTCACGCTCGAGTCCTTCTCACGAACCATCCCCCTTCAGCCAGTGCTTGACCTCGGCCACCAGCGCCATCGGACTGTACGGCTTCCGAAAGTACGTCACGCACCCCGCATCGACCGCCTCGTGCGCGACCGACGTCGATTGTCCGCTGATCGCGATGATCGGGATGTCTGCCGTCGCGCGCGTCTCCTTCAGCTCCTTCGCCACCTGAAGGCCGCTCATCCCGGGAAGCTGGAGATCGAGCACGATCACGTCCGGCGACGCCGCTCGCGCCGCCGACAGCGCACTCGGACCATCCGCGGCTTCGACGACGGCGAGACCGTTCAGCCGGAGGATCTCGGCGAACAGGTTGCTCTGCTGCACATCGTCTTCGACGAGAAGGACGAGAGGCTCAGCGGCGGTCATGCGTGGAGTGTAATCAGGCGGGCGGCAGCACGCGCAGGCTGACGACGTGCGGACGATGACCGGTGTGCGCGAAGAATCGCTCGAGGTCCTCGCGCGCCAGCACCAGCGTCGCCGTATTGACGAGCGGATGGCAGCGCCAGCGTGCCGTGTCCCACACGTCTCGATCGATGAACAGCTCCACGGCGCGGTCGACGTCGTTGACGAGACCGAGCACCGTCACCGATCCCGGCTCGACGCCCAGGTACTTCATCATCCGCTCGGGCGACGCGAAGCTCAGGCGATCGGCGTCGGCCTGCTCGGCGAACGCTTTGACGTCGACGGATTTCTCGCACGTCGTCACGAGCAGGATGTGCCGGCGCCCGCGCTTGTCGCGCATGAAGAGATTCTTCGTCTGCACCGCTTCGTGGCCGGGGAGCGCGGCGTACGCTTCCTCGCAGGTGAAGACCGGCGCGTGATCGTGCCGCTCGAACGGAATCTGCAGCTCGGCCAGCGTGGCGAAGAGATCGGGCATGATCAGGCGGTACGGCGCAGGTTGAACAGCGCGACGACGATCGAGAGCACGACGAGGCCGGCGAGGAAGAGCTCGACGCCGGGCCACCGCCAGCGATCCCACGCAGTGCCGCCCAGCGATCCTGCAACGCTCGAGCCCATGTAGTAGAAGAACAGATAGAGCGCCGCCGCCTGCGCCTTCGCCGCGCTCGCGCGCAACCCGACCCAGCTCGACGCCACCGAGTGGCCGCCGAAGAAGCCTAACGTCACCGTCGACAGACCGAGCACGACGAAGACGAGCGGACGCAGCGCCATGAGCCCGACGCCGGCGAGCGCGACGATCGTCATCAGCAGGAGCATTCGTCCCCGCCCCATCCGGTCGGCGCGCGATCCGATGAACGTCGACGCGAAGATCCCGACGAGATAGACCACGAAGATGAAGCCGACCGCCGTGTGGCTCAGCGAGTACGGCGGATCGATGAGGTGATACGTGACGTAGTTGTACGCCGTCACGAACGTCCCCATGATCAGAAACCCGAACGCGAACAGCGACGCGAGACGCGGGTCGCGGAGCTGCGTGCCGAACGTCCGGAGCATCGCCCCGATACGCGCCGAGCGCGGCACGAAGTGGCGCGACGGCGGCAGCGTCTTCCAGAAGATCGCCGTCGCGATGATGCCAAGCACCCCGATCGTCGCCATCGCCGCGCGCCACCCGAATGCGTCGGTGACGAGCGACGTCGCGAGTCGGCCGAGCATCCCGCCGAGCGCGTTGCCGCCGATCGTGAGCCCCATCGCGAGCCCGATCGACGTCGGCGCGACCTCCTCGCTGAGATAGGCCATCGAGATCGCCGGCAGTCCGGCGAAGGTGAGGCCGGCGAGCGCGCGCATGATCAGGAACGTGTGCCAGCTCGAGACGACGGCGCAGGCGATCGTGAGGATCGACGACGCGACGAGCGACGCGACCATCATCGGCTTCCGCCCCTTCGCCTCCGAGATCGCGCCCGCGACGATCATCGCCGGCGCGAGCAAGCCGGTGGTCAGCGAGAGGGAGAGCGACGACTGGGCGGCGCTGACGTGAAAGTCGGCCGCGAACACGGGCATGAGCGGCTGCACGCAGTAGAGCAGCGCGAACGTGGCGAATCCGGCCGAGAACAGCGCGAGGTTTGTCCGGCGGAACTCGGGTGTGCCGTGATGTATGTGTTCGTCGGTCACTGCTTGAAACTAACGGATCGCGGTGCGGGGATCGGGGATCGGGAGGTTCTCGATCCCCGTCTCCCGATCCCCGATCCTCGCCCATCACCTGCGAACTTGCGTGATCTCCAATAGCTGCTGCCGCACCGCCTGCGCCTTCCCCGCCTTCTCGAGCGCGGCCCACAGGTGCGTAACGGTTTCCTGATCGACCAGTCCCGACGGCGATCCGACCGACGGGCCGCCGAGCTTCTCGCTCGCGCGGAACGCGTTCACCGCGGCGATCGCGTCCGCCATATAGACGTTGGCGTCGCGCCCACGCGTGTCGACCGTCGCGTCGTTCGGGCGATAGAAGCCGAGCGCATGGAGCATCACCTTCAGCTGCACGACGTCGCCGCCGCTGAACTCCTGCAGCGTGCGATAGCCGAGCGTCTGCGAGATCGCGTCGTAGATCCGCCGCAGCTCCGCGACCGGCTCCGGATTCTCACACACAGAGATGTTCGCCGTCACACCGTCCGTGCGCCGCGAGTACCCCGGCCGCGGATCCGCAACGATCACCGCCGCCGACTGCCGAAGCCCATGCCGCTGATCGCCCCCCTGCGCATGGCCCGCGGCAATCGCATCGATCAACCGATCGGCGAGATGGCGATCCTTCCCTTCACTACCCTCGAACGACTTCGCGACCGCCTCGAGCACCTGCGGCCCGACGAGAACGTTGCCCTGCGCGACGTAATTCTTCCCGGCGCGATGGCCCTTCCAGTCCTGCGGACCGGTGCCGGTGTGCTGGGCGGAACGGCCCTGGATGTCGATCACGCCGATCTGGCGGCCCGCGGCGCCGGAGTCGGCGGCGAGCAGGCGCTTCAGAGCAGCCTCGGGCGTCTCACCCTTCGCCAACGCATCGAGCAGCTCATTTCCGTACTCCGTGCGCGTGTTCGCCTGCGTGGCGACCGCGCCCACACCCTTTCGCACCCACGGCACACCGTTCCCGACGCACGGAACGCGCGTCGTTACCGCCACACCGACTTCCCCCGTCCGCGGATCGATCGCCGCGATCGAGAAGGTGTGAAAGACGAGGGAGTCGCGCCATTCGGCGGGGACTTGGGCGGACAGGGGGGAGGTTGCGACGAGTAGAGCGACTGCGAGGCGGTAGCGCATGTGGTTGGGTTTGAGTCGGTCGAAAGATCGTTCGACGGCGTTCCTGAGTCGAGAGGAACTGCCGGGTTGCGGGTCGCGGGTTGCGGGTCGCGGGAAGGTGCGCGGCGAACGCGGCGCGTTCGGCCGCTTGGATTTGAAATACAGTGGTGATGGTGCGGTCTGCTCCTCGTGCAACCATGTAGGCATCACCTCACGGGAGCGGCTTTGACCTACTCACTCTGGAGTCGCGGACGGTTGCTGGGGCACAGCGATCTGGCCTGGGGCGCACGCCATGACGACGACGGGTTTCGATGCGGATTCTTCGAGTGCGCGGAAGACGCGCAGCCGCTCGTCGACATCATAGTGGCCGTCGAGAAAGCGGAATCGGCGCTGGACGATGCGCCCGACGACAAGACGGCCGCCGCCGACCTCATTGCAGCAACAGATAGGGTCGCCGCACTCGCGCTCGAAATCCGCGATGCCGACGGCCGGCGTCTGGAGACCACGAGCATCGACATCGGAGACACGCTGCATCTCGCTTCGAAGGATGATCGTCCCTTTGACGACACCGAGTTGATAGAGGTGTTGAACGAGGAGTTCAACTTCGAGGACGACATTCTCGAGCGCGATCTACTCGAGGAGCAGCTCGAGGCTGATTTGGCGAATGCCACTCTACTCGATTCGTTCGACGATGATGACGCGACCCAATCGGTGCACGACGAGCGGATGCGCTATGTGCTGTCGGTGAGATTCGTGAACGTCGCGGATTGTCCGCCGGCAACATGGGAGTAGCAAATGGCTAGTCCGATTACCAGTCATCACGATCTGGACGTCTGGAAGGCCAGCATGCGTCTCCGCAACCTCGTCGCTCGCATCACCAACCAGCTGTCATTCGACGAACGGCGCGCTATCGGCAACCAAGCCAATCGCGCCGCGCAGAGCATCCCAGCGAACATCGCTGAGGGCCATCAACGCCCGGGCCGCGCCGACTTCAAGAATTACGTCTCGATCGCCCGCGGCTCGTGTGCCGAACTCGAAACACACCTGATCGCGATCGCAAACGACCACCCTCCCCTCCGCGATGAGCTCAGGGAAGCCCTTCAGATACAGGATCGCGTCTCCCGCAAGCTCGCCAAGCTGTACGCGGCTCTATAAAAGCGAATGGGAACGCGCCAAAGCGCGTTCCCATTCGCACACCTTCCCGCAACCCGCGACCCGCAACCCGCGCCCCGGGTGTTACCAAAAACTATCGACCGGAAACCTTCTTCCCGTATTCGACAGCCTTAAAACCATTATCACCCCAATTCGCGATAAACACCGAGAACCCCTGCTTCATCCGCTCTTCCACCTGAGCCGGATCATTCGCCGGGTACCCGCACGGCACGTTGAACTCCTTGCACGCCGCCAGCACCTGCTGGATCGCGTTCTCCCACCCGGCCGCGTCGAACTTCCGTTCCTTCGTCGCCGAATCGACCGTCGTGAACACGCCGCGCAGCGTGCCCGCGCCCGGGAAGAGCACCGCGATGCCCTTCACCGCCGCGATCTCGCGAATGTGCTTCAGCCCTTCCTTGCTCTCGACGATCGTCCAGTTCGTGAGCTCCCCGTTCGGGTTGAGCGGCCACACGTCGGCCTTCGCCTTGTACTCGGCGTCGCTCATCCCCCACACCTTCGGCGCGATGCCGACGCCGTCCGGACGCGTGCCGCCCTTCGAGGCATAGCGCATCGCCGCGAGGCCGGTCTTCACTTCGTTCGCGCTCTCGACGCCGACGAACACCACCGTGCTCACGCCCAGGTCGAGCTGCTTCGCGATGCGCGCCTTCGCCGCGGTCGTGTCTTCGGCGATCTCGTGCGTCTTCACGACGATCGGGTGATGGAGGTGCGCGCCCCCCGTCTTGTCGACGGTGCCCTGCGCGATCGCCGCGTTGATCCACTCCGAGAACGGACCGTAGGCGCGATCGAAATCACCTTCCATGCTGCCGTCGAAGATGAAGTCGGTCTGCTTGTACCCGAAGGCGTCGGCGACGAGCTCAGCGGTCGTCTTCTGCGGCGCCGGCGCCGCATTCGCCGGAGCGCCGGCCGGAGTCACCCCGCCCGGAGCGCCTGGAGCGCCCGCACGACCCGCACCGCCCGGTCCACCGCGGCCGAAGCGCGGGTTGCTCGGGGCATAGAGCCCGAACAACGGCTTCTTCGCGATGTGCAGGTCAATCATCGGATTGAAGTGTTTCGGCGCCTGATAGGCGGTCCATCCGCCCAACGTCGTCGCCGCTGCAGCCGTCAAGAGTAGAGCACGCACTCGAGCTACCTCCATGCGCCCCCAAACAGGCGCTGGGTTGAAGTCGGCGGAAGATGCCGCCTGTACGGTGGGAATGCCAGTGAGCTTGCCACCGCGCCTTCCTTGCCGGCCGGTGAATCGCGCACCACTATATGAAGCGCACGACCGCAGGCCCACAGGTCCCACCTGAGGAAACGTCCGGCATGAAGTCAGTGTTGACCGTAGTCGCTACTGGCACCTGCTTCGCCTTCGCGGTCATCGCCGCGACGTCGAGCCACGAGCCGCTGCACGCAGCGAAACGCTCGGCCCCGATCCCCACCGACACGCTCACTGGCATCGTCCAGGGCCTGTGCTCGGATTGTCACTCCTCCGAGGCCAAGATGGGGGATCTCGTCCTCGAGACCTTCGACATCGCGAAGGCCGCCGACCACGCGGTCATCGCCGAGAAGATGATCACGAAGTTGCGCGCGGGGATGATGCCGCCCCCCGGCGCGCCGCGTCCCGGCGGTGACACGCTGATGCAGGTCGCGGCCGCGATCGAGAAGGTTCTCGATCAGACTGCCGCCGCGCGTCCGAACCCCGGCACGCGCACCTTCCAGCGCCTCAATCGCGCCGAGTACTCGCAGTCGATCAAGCAGCTGCTCACACTCGATGTCGACGCCGGCGACTGGCTGCCGCTCGACACGAAGAGCGCGAACTTCGACAACATCGCCGACGTGCAGACCCCGTCGGCGACGGTGCTCGATTCATATATGGACGCGGCGAGCGAGATCGCACGCCTCGCCGTCGGCGATCCGACCGCCAAGCCGAAGTCGGCCACGTACAAGGTCCCGCGTCTCGCCTCGCAGTGGGAGCACGTCGATGGTGCGCCGGCCGGGACGCGCGGCGGCCTCTCGATCGACCACACCTTCCCGGCGAACGGCGAGTACACGTTCACGATGACGATGCACGTCACGCCGACCGGACAGCTCTTCGGATCGGCGGCGCCCTTCCCCGAGAAGATCGAGGTCGCGGTCGACGGCGAGCGCGTTGCACTGATCGAGATCGACCGCGGCATGTCGGAAGCCGATCCGAACGGCGCCGAGATCAAGACGCCGGCGATCCCCGTGAAGGCCGGGCCGCACCGCGTGTCGGCGACCTTCGTCCGCATCTTCGACGGACCGGTGAACGACAACCTCACGCCGGTCGAGCAGTCGTACGCGGATCCCGAGATCGGCCATCAGTACGGCGTGACGAATCTCGCGCAGCTCCGCCTGCTCACGATTCGCGGACCGTACAATCCGACCGGCGTCTCCGAGACGCCGAGCCGCAAGAAGGTCTTCTCCTGCCGTCCCCTCGCGCCCTCTGAAGCGCGGCCCTGCGCCGAGCAGATCATGACGCGCCTCGGCACCGAGGCGTATCGTCGCCCGCTCAACGGCAACGATGTGAAGGCGCTCATGGCCTTCTATGACGCCGGAGCGAAGGAAGGAGGCTTCGAGGTCGGCATTCGCACGGCGCTCGAAGCGCTGCTCGCGAGCCCGCACTTCATCTTCCGCATCGAGGAAGTGCCGAACGGCGTGAAGGCCGGCCAGTCGTACAAGATCAGCGATTACGACCTCGCGTCGCGGCTCTCCTTCTTCCTCTGGGGGACGCCGCCCGATTCGACGCTGCTCGCGGTCGCCCAGCGCGGCGCGCTCAGCGATCCGGCGGCGCTCGAGGCGCAGACGAAGCGCATGCTCGCCGACCCGCGCTCCGACGCGCTCGGCGCACGCTTCGCGTCGCAGTGGCTGCGACTGCAGGACATCGACAAGGTGCTGCCGGACGTGCTGCAGTATCCGGCGTACACGACGCAGCTCGCCGACGACATGCGGAAGGAGACGGAGCTCTTCTTCACGAACCTCGTCCACGAGAATCGCAGCGTGCTCGATCTCTTCACGGCCGACTACACGTTCGTGAACGAGAATCTCGCGAAGCACTACGACATTCCCGGCGTCACCGGCTCCAACTTCCGCAAGGTGATGTACCCGGACGAGAAGCGTCGCGGTGTGCTCGGCCAGGGGAGCATCCTCACGCTCACGTCGCACGCGAATCGCACGTCGCCGGTGCTGCGCGGCAAGTGGGTGATGGAAGTGCTGCTCGGATCGCCGCCGCCGCCGCCGCCGCCGAACGTCCCCGATCTCGAGAAGAGCGCCGAGGCGAAGGAGGGCCGTCTGCTGACGACGCGCGAGCGCATGGAGATGCATCGCGAGAATCCGACCTGCCGGTCGTGCCATTCCTACATCGATCCGATCGGCTTGTCGCTCGACAACTTCGACGTCACCGGTGCCTGGCGCATTCGTGAGAACGGCTCGCCGGTCGATACGAAGGGACAGCTCTACGACGGCACGCCGGTGTCGAGCCTGATCGAGCTCGAGCGCGCGCTGATGAAACGGCCGATGCCGCTGGTCCGCACGTTCACGCAGAACCTCATGGCGTACGCGCTCGGCCGCCGCATGGAGTACTACGACGGTCCGACGATCCGAAAGATCTCGAGCGACGCGGAAGCGAACGGCTACCGCATGCAGGACTTCATCCTCGGCGTCGTGAAGAGCGACGCGTTCCGCATGAAGCAGGTCCCCAAGGCCAACGCGAACAACTGACGGAGACGCAATGAACTTCCTCACGAACAAGCCGCTGGCCCGCCGGACCTTCGTCAAAGGCGTGGGAGCGACGTTCTCGCTTCCGATGCTCGACGCGATGCTGCCGCTCGGCATGGCCGGATCGTGGAAGCACGCGCCCAAGGATGCGACGCGACTCGTCGCGATCGAGATGGTCCACGGCGCCGCCGGCTGCAACGAGCTCGGCTCGAAGATGAACCTCTGGTCGCCCGCCGACCTCGGACGCGATTTCGATCTCGGCCCGACGGCGCTCAAGGCGCTCGATCCCTATCGCAAGTATCTGACGATCGTCAGCAACACCGACGTGCGGAACGCCGAGCCGATCGAGCCGAAGGAGATCGGCGGCGACCACTTCCGCTCGAGCGCCGTGTATCTGACGCAATCGCATCCGAAGCAGACCGAAGGCTCGGACATCTACGTCGGCGAATCGCTCGATCAGATGTACGCGCGCCGCTTCGGCCAGGACACGCCGATCCCGTCGATGCAGCTCTGCATCGAGAACGTCGATCAGGCGGGCGGCTGCGCGTACGGATACGCCTGCGTCTACACCGACTCGATCTCGTGGGCGTCGGCGACCGAGCCGCTCCCGGTGATTCGCGATCCGCGCGTCGCGTTCGAGAAGCTGTTCGGCGTCGGCGGATCGGCCGAAGAGCGCGCGCAGCGACGGAAGACGCGGCGCAGCATCCTCGACTTCGTCGCCAGCGAGATGTCGTCGCTCAAGAAGGACCTCGGCCCCGAGGATCAACGTCGAATGGAGCGCTATCTCGACGACATTCGCGAGGTCGAGCGGCGCATCCAGCGGATCGAAGCGCGCAACGAAGCGAGCGTCGGCAGCGGCGAGCGTCAGCTCGTCGGCG
>CBHWBX010000156.1:0-9098 GCA_966111935.1 uncultured Gemmatimonadaceae bacterium | reverse complement strand
CGCCTCAGGCGTCGCACACCGACCCGCAACCCGTAACCCGCGACCCGCAACCCGACAGCCTTTCAGCGTTTCTTCGCCAGAATAGTCCCCCGACAATTCCTCGCCCCACACGAGCACGGGTACCGCCGCGTCGCGGCGGGCGGATGTCTTTCCTCGAGCACGAACGCGTAATCGTACACCAGCTCCTCCCCGGGCTCGACGTCGCGGATCGTCTCGATCCACAACCGCTTGTCCTCGACGATCACGTCGCAGTTCGGATCGCAGGAATGATTGAGGAAGCGCGCCTCGTTCCCGTTGACGGCCGCATCCACCACCACGTCATCGTCGATCGCGAACAGAAAGGTGTGGTGGCGCTCGTCGTTGTCCGGATAGCGGGCGTCCGCCTCCTCGGGCGTCAGCCGTTCGCCCGCGTACTCGATCAGTCGCGTCCCCTCGGGGATGAAGCGCGTGGCGAACGCGCCGAGCCCCTGGATCGGCGACGCGCGGATTTCGAAAGGGAGATCATCGTCCATGCTGAAAGATGTCATCCTTCGCTGCGCTCAGGATGACGATTTGCCGCCCGCCTGGCCGTGGTTCACCAGCGCCACGAGCACGACCCCGCCGATGATGTTGCCGATCAGCGCCGGCACCTCGAACGAGAACAGCATCTCGCCCCAGCTCGCGTCCCCGAGCCACGCCCGGTAGAACGCCTCTCCCGCTCCGGCGATCGAGTGCTTGAATCCGAACGCGGCGATGGGCCCCGTCGTCAGCCAGATCACGATCACCTGCGACGTCGTATCACGCGCCGCGGCAAGGATCCAGGCCATCAGCGCGACCAGCCAGCCGGCCCAGATTCCCTTGTAGAGGACGAGCAGCGCGCCGCCCTTGGTCGTCTCCCGCGCGACGTCCATCAATGGACCGTTCAATGCCGGATCGAGCGCGCGGGTGTGCGCGACGACGAACGAGAACACCAGCGCGCCGACGAGATTCGCCGGCAGCACGAGTCCCCACAGCCGGAGCACCTTCTTCAGCTCGTCCATCGAGCGCCGCTCGAGGAGCGGGATCACCGGGTCGAGGGTGTTCTCGGTGAACAGTTGATGCGCGGCGAGCACCACGAAGACGAAGCCGAGTGGGTACGCGATGAACGCCGCGATCGCGTGATTTTCCGGCGACATGCGTGGCGTCACGAGCGCCGTCGCCAGAAAGCTGAACCCGATCGCCAGGCCGGCGGCAAAACCGGAATACGTCAGCTCGAGCGCCGGACGGCCGAGCTCATCGTCCGCTGCCTCGAGAACGTTCCGGTGAATCTCTTCAGCCGAGAAAAGTGTCCCGGTCTCCGGCTCCTTGGATTTTTCGCTTTCTGATTCCGGCATCGAGCGTCCTCATTTGGATCGCTCGGGGCTGAGAAAGAACCGTACCGCTCAGCCGTTCGCCGACCGCGCCTCGACCTGCGTCACACCGCCGGAGATGATGAACGCCATCACCTCGGCCGCGTCGGCGTCGATGCGCTCGACGCGGTCCGCCGGCACGACGATGATATGGCCGGCGAACCCGTACGACTGCGGCATGTAGACGGTGACCGAGTCCGCCGCGCCGAGTGAGGCCAGGGAGTCCGACGTCAGGAAGGCGAGCACCTTCACGGCCCGGTCGGCGCTCACCGCGACGAGCACCGGCTTGTCGAACCGGCGCTTCTCGCCGACGAACGCGTTGAGCATGTCCTTCGCCGACGAGTACAGCAACCGCACGAACGGCAACCGGTCGAACATGCGGTCGAGCGCGCTGATCAGGCTGCGCGTCACGAACGACGAGGCGAGCGCGCCGACGATGGTGATCAGCACGAGCGTCAAGAGGAAGCCGACGCCGGGGATCGTGAGCGACAGCCACCGACCGAGCCAGTTGTCGATCGTCGTGAAGATGAGGACGCAGACGTAGATCGTCAGCGCGAGCGGCGCAACGACGACGAGGCCGCGCAGGAAATAGTTGAGGAGTCGTGACATTCCCGACCGAAAACTACATCGGTCGGTTGGATCCCGGCAGAACACGCAGGTAGACCGCGAACCCGGCCGGCCGCGTCGTCGTGTAGGTGTACCGGAGCGTCGACGGCAGCAGGTTGAGCGTCGCCAGCGCGCCGACGCCCGCCGTCGCCCCGTACCGGGTGGCCACCGCGCGCCACGCACCGAGCGACAGCGCGCGCACATTGAACGTCTCCATCAGATTCCCGCCCAGAAATCCCAGGTCGTCTGCCATCTTCTGGACCTGCTCGGCGCGCCAGAAGATCTCCGTCCGCTCGCCGACGCCGAGGCTCGACTCGACGAGAACGCTCGACGAATAGTGATGGGTCGCCGCGGTCCCCTCATGATCATGCGCGCGCGTCCCGTGGTGATGGTTGTTCATCCCCCAGACGAGCGACGTCGACCAGCGGCCGCCGCGAATGCCCGCCAGCTCGCCGATCGCCGACGCGCCGTAGCGCTGCATGCCGACCCCCGGATCGAGCGGATCGTGGTCGGCGAGATACCCGATCCACGCCGCCGCGACGACGCGCCCGCTCGGCGCCACGGTCACGCGCGCCGAGTACGAATCCAACCGCGCCCCGTGATAGTCGATCCCGACGCGGTTGCTGTCCGGCTCGCGCGCGTTGAACGCCGACCCCTCGACGTGCATAGTGTGCGTGTACACCCCCGCCGTCACGACGCCGTGCGACTGGTGCGACGCGTCCTGCCAGTGCAGGCCGAGCGGGGCGAACGGATCCGCCGCCGCCGACGGACGATGCCGATAGCCGACCGGCCCCAGCGCCGGCTCGCCGACCGCCGCCGCGTACGCCGATAATGTCAGATCTTTAACTAGCGTTCTATCATAGGCTACGGACGCCTCGCCGACGAGATCGTGCGGGTGCTGGGTGTTCGCCACCCGCCGGCGGCCGAACGTCTCTCCCGACTGCAGCAGCTGCGGGTACCCGGTGTCCGGCAGAAACAGCGACTCGAAGCTCGTCATCGCCGAGGCGCGCAGCAGCCCGCCCGCGACCGGCCGTGACGCGCGCGCCATCTCCCAGTCGAGCACGCCCCAGCGCGAATCGCCGTGCAGCGTCGACTGCCGGTCGAACATCCCGAACGCGTTGCCGTGGACCATCACCGCCCACGCGCCGATCCGTGTCGCCAGCATCGGCTGCCGCGCCGAGTCCGGGAGCCAGCTCGTCCCGGAGCCGAGCCGCGGCGCCGCGACCTCCAGCGCCGCTGAGTCGCTGCGCGCATGGTGCATCTCATGCTGTGCCGCGACCGGCGCGGCACCCACGAATGCGCCGAGCATCGCGAGCGAAAGACGGATCGTGCGAATGAGAAACGAGCTCCGCGGAAGGAGATGGCCCTGCCCTTGCCCCGAAGGTGTATCCGGGCCGCAGCACGGCGGTTCCGCCACGAGCTCAACAGAAGAGGAGTCCATGGCTCGCAACGACAATCAGGACGGCAAGAAGCCGAACGTCGAAGGCCGACACGGCGACAAGACCCACGAAGCGTTCCTCGAGAATATCCACGAGAAACAGCCCGACAGTCAGTCGGCGCGTCCGTCGCCGCTCGACGAGGGTCAGGAACGCCCGATCGCCGGCCACCATCGCCTTCACGAGGACCGCCAGCAGCACGATGAAGCCGAGAAAAACAGCGAAGCCAACCGGATCCGCCGCTGACTTCATCCCGCCGCGCCCGACGCTGCCAAAGCTTCGGGCCGCGGCTGAGGGATGCCGCGGGTGTGATCTCTTCAAAGTCGGAACGCAAACGGTCTTCGGCGAAGGCCCGCGCGGTGCGCGCGTCATGTTCGTCGGCGAGCAGCCGGGCGACGCCGAGGACAAGGCGGGCAAGCCGTTCGTCGGCCCGTCGGGCAGGCTCCTCGATCGCGCTCTCGACGCCGCCGGCATCGCGCGCGAGGACGTCTACGTCACCAACGCCGTCAAACATTTCAAATGGGCGAAGGACGCGCGCGGCGGACGGCGCATTCACAAGACGCCGAACGCCGGCGAGATCAAAGCCTGTCTGCCCTGGCTCCAGAACGAGATCGCGCTCGTAAAGCCGCGCATCATCGTCTGCCTCGGCGCCACGGCCGCCAAGGCGCTCCTTGGGCGCACCTTCAGCGTCATGAAGCGGCGCGGCCTCGCCAACGAGTCCGCCCTCGCCGACGCCGTCTTCGCGACGGTTCATCCTTCGGCCGTCCTGCGGGCCCCCTCGGGTCAGCGCAAGCTGGCTGAAAAGATGTTCATCGCCGACATTCGCAAGGTCGGACGCTACCTGGAGAAGGGGTCGACGGCTCGCAAGCGGACCGAAGCGGGAACGCGTAAGTTTTCCCCATGGCCGACTACAGAGCAGGCGTCCGCTACCTCAAGCGCATCGACCCGGTCCTCGCGCGGATAATCGAGGATGTCGGACCGTGCCGCATTCAATTGCGCACGGAAGGGACGCACTTCCAGGCACTGACGCGCTCGATCGTCTTTCAGCAGCTCTCCGGCAAGGCCGCGGGGACGATCCTCGCGCGGTTCAACGCGCTCTACCCGAACAACGCCCCGACGCCCGAGGCCGTCCTCGCGACGCCCGACGAAACGTTGCGCGGAGTGGGGTTGTCGCGTCAGAAGATCGCGTATATGAGAGATCTCGCATCGAAGGTCGTCAGCGGCGAGCTTCCACTCGATGAAGTCGAGTCGATGGCCGACGAGGACCTGATCGCGCATCTCGTCCAGGTCAAAGGCATCGGCCGATGGACGGCGCAGATGTTTCTGATGTTTCGCCTTGGACGACGCGACGTGCTGCCTGAGCTCGACCTCGGAATCCAGAACGCCATCCAGCGTGCCTACCGCAAACGCAAGCGACCCACTCCCAAGGACGTGAAGAAGATCGGGGCGAAATGGACGCCGCACGCGTCGGTCGCGTGCTGGTATCTCTGGCGGTCGCTCGACAACGGCGACGGTCAGCTCGGCGTCGACTGACACGCATGGCCGATTCCTCGCCGCCGCCCGTCGACGCCCGTCTGCGGTCGGTTCCTCTCGAGCGAAAGCTTCCGCTGCTCGTCCTCGGACTGTTCGCGCTCGTGCTCGCGGCGACGCTCGCCGTGTCGTACTACGAAGTCCGGACGTCGGCAATCGAGACGGCCGGCGATCGACTGCGCGGCGTCGGCCAGGTCTTCGGTTCGCTCGTCGAGCAGCAGACCGCTGGACGACTCAATCTGCTTCGGCGCGTCGCCCGCGACAGCGCGATCCAGAAAGTCTTTCGCGCTCCCGATCGCCCGCTCGACCCGTCCGCGATCCGCGCGCTCGCAGCTCTCTCCGCCGCGCCGGCCGACAGCGCGACACCACCGCAGCTCTGGGACGCGCACGCACAACCACTCGGCACGCGCCGCCTCGAGCCGTCGAGCGATCTTTCGCGCTTTCGCGATGAAGTCGCCGCCGCGGCGAACGACAGCGGCCACGTCACCCACCTGCGCGTCGCGAATGGTCGTGCCTCGTATTACGACGCCGTCCCCGTCCGCGGCGCGGATGGGACGCTGCTCGGCTTCGTCGCCCAGGAGCGGCGGATCAACGTCAATCCGCGCGCGCTGCCGCTGCTGCGCGGACTGATCGGATCGGACATCGAGTTCTACCTTCGCAACGCCGACGACAACACCTGGGTGCAGCTCACCGGCGCCGCCGCTCCCGCGCCGACGAATATCCGACCCACGGCCGGCGGTCTCGGGATCTTCACGCACGGCGCCGCGGGATCGATGCTCGCCTCGACGACGGCGATTCGCGGAACGCCACTGCTGCTCACCGCCGAGCGCCCGATGTCGTCGATCCTCGCGCGGCCGCTCTCGACGATTCGCGTCCTCTCCGTCTTCGCGATCGTGCTCGCGGTGCTCGGCGCGCTCGCGGTCTGGTTCCTCAGCCGCCGGCTCGTTCGCCCACTCGGCGCGCTGACCACCGCCGCCGAGCAGATGGCCCGCGGTCGATATGCGCAGCGCGTCGCCGTCGCCGGCGAGGATGAAGTCGGCCGCCTCGGGATCGCGTTCAATCGCATGGCCGAAGAAGTGGAAGCGTCGGCCGAGACCTCGGCGCGCGCCGTCGCCCGTCTCACGCGCGCCGTCGAGACCCAGGAATTTCTCGCCGAAGCGAGCCGCATCCTCGCGGGCTCGGTGTCCGACGAGACGCTGCTCACCGAGCTCACACGCTATTGCGTGCCGAAGCTCGCCGACTACTGCTCGATCCACGTGCTCGACGACGACGGCGAGATCCGTCGCATCGAGACCGCGCACCGCGATCCCGCGCAGCTCCCGCTCATCAAGGCACTCCAGGCGCACTACCCGTACACGGTGGATTCGCGCGGCGACGTGCCGACCGTGATTCGCACGCAGCAGCCGATCGTCACAGCGTCGATCGATCTCGATCACGCGATGCAGCACGCGCCCGACACACGCGCCGCCGAGCTGCTCGGGCGCATTCGGCCGAGCGCGATGATGGTGGTCCCGCTGAGCGTGCGCGGACGATCGTTCGGCGCGATCTCGTTCGTCCTCACGGGCGGCGATCGAAGCTTCGCGCCCGACGATCTCGACATCGCGATGGAGCTCGCGCGCCGCAGCTCCGTCGCGATCGACAACGCCGTGATCTATCGTCGCTCGCTGCAGCTGCGCCTCGAGGCGGAAGCGGCGAGCAACGCCAAGTCCGACTTCCTCGCCAAGATGTCGCACGAGATCCGGACGCCGATCAACGCGATGATGGGCTACGCCGAGCTGCTCCAGATGGGCATCTCCGGTCCGGTGACCGAAGCGCAGTCGAAGCAGCTCGGCCGCATTCGCTCGAGCGGCGACCATCTCACGGCGCTCATCGGCGAGATCCTCGACCTCGCGAAGATCGAGGCGGGACGCATGTCCGTGCAGCCGACCATCGCCCCGATCGGCGAAGCGGTCGAGGCCGCGCTCACGATCGTCCGTCCGACCGCGACGACGAAGGGCGTCGAGCTCTCGTCGATCGTCACCGGCAATCCGGACGCGCGCTACTTCGGCGATCCGCAGCGGGTTCAGCAAATCCTCACGAACCTGCTCTCGAACGCGGTGAAGTTCACGCCGTCGGGCGGCATGGTGTCCGTCCGCTGCGAGGCCGGCTCGCGCCCTGGGGCGGAACGCTCGGCCGTGCTCGAGTGGGTGAGCGTGGCGGTCAGTGACAACGGCGTCGGTGTCGCCGCGGACGACGTCGAGCGGATCTTCCAGCCGTTCGTGCAGGTCGAGACGGGCTATACGCGATCGCAGGGCGGAACCGGGCTCGGCCTCACGATCAGCCGCAGTCTCGCGCAGCTCATGGGCGGCGACATCGAAGTGGAAAGCGAGCCCGGCGAAGGCTCGACCTTCATCCTATGGCTTCCTTGCCCGATTCGTGCACTTGCCGTGGTCTGAACTTGCACGGAGCAAAGGCCAATGGGGCGGTGGGCACGTAGTGTTGGGCTCGTTTTCCTGGGGTTGAGTGGACAGCTCGCGGCGCAGACGCCGACGACGGTAACGGACCCGCGCGACACGACACACGCGCAGACTCAGGCGCCGTTTTTCACACGGAAGGACGCGATTCTCGCGGGAGCCTTCGTGCTCGGGACAGTGGCGATGTTCCCGCTCGACAAGCACATCGCGCTTCAGTTCCAGGATCCATCGAACTCGAGCTTTCTGAAGCACGCATCGACGGGTGTCGAGGTGATCGCCAGTCCCGGCGCGTACGTCATCGGCGGATCGCTCTATCTCGTCGGACGCGTCGGCAAGTGGGACCGCGTTGCCGACCTCGGCTGGCATGGTACGGAATCGGTCATGTTCGCTGAAGGAGTGACCTGGCTCCTCAAGGGGATCAACGGTCGCGGCCGCCCGTTCGTGAGCAACGGCGAAAAGCCGACGGATTTCAACTTCGGCAAGGGCTTCGGCAACGGCGACTACTCGTCCTTTCCGTCCGGCCATACGTCGACGGCCTTCGCCGCAGCGGCCGCGGTGACGAACGAGACGACGCGCTGGTGGCCGAAGTCGACGTGGATCGTCGGCCCGGCGATGTACGCCGGCGCGACCGCGGTCGGGCTCTCGCGCATGTATCACAACAAGCACTGGGCGAGCGACGTCGTGATGGGCGCGGCCATCGGCACCTTCTCCGGTCGCAAGGTCGTGCAGTACGTGCACGGGCATCCGCACAACCTGTTCGACCGGGTGATTCTGCGGACGAGCGTCGTGCCGGATGGGCAGGGCGGCCGGATGGTCATGGTCTCCATCCCCGCCCCCTGAAGTCGGCGGGACGGGGGAAGCGTTACCTTTCAGGTATGCTGTCAGCCTCCCCCGTCCCAACCGAGATCACCGATCCGATCAACGCCCGGATCCTCGCCGTTTCCGAGGACCGGATCGCCGGCTTTCTGACGGATCCGTTCGCCGAGATCGCTCGGCTCGCCGAGCTCGACGTCGCCGTCGTGCACGAGCGCCTGCGCGCGATGCTCGCTTCCGGCACGATTCGCCGGATTCGTCAGACGCTCATGGCCACGAACCTCGCGCCCGGCGCGCTGGTGGCCTGGCGCATCGACAACGTCAAGCTCGACCCCGCGTTCGAGTACCTGTTCAAGCAGGATCCCTTCTCGGGCCACGTCGTCATCCGCTCGACCGACGCCGACACGCCCGGCTCGGCGTTCCGCCTCTGGACGACGCTCAAGGTTCCGCAAGGCTACTCGATGGAGAAGCACTGCGCGCTGCTCGCCGAGAAGATCGGCGCGCACGGGTTCAAGATCATGCCGGCGAAGCGTCTCTTCGCGCTCGGCGTCGGCCACGTTCGGCGCAAGGGCATGGAGCCGGGCAGCAGGAGCGAGGAGCCCGGCGTCGTGCTCGACACGAACATCGTCGAGCTGAGCGATCTCGATTGGCAGGTGCTCGAGCCGCTGAAGCGCGAGTTCGCCGTCGACGAGATCGTCGACAATCCGTGGGCGGGGCGCGCCGCCGAAGCGGGGCTTCCGCTCGAGCAGTTCTTCGAGGTCGCGCGGTCGCTGAACGAGCGTAAGGTCATCGGCCGCGTCTCGACGTTTCTCGAGCACGTGAAGCCGTCGAGCTCCGGGACGCGCGTGACGCGCTACAACGCGCTCTTCCACTGGCGCGTCCCCGAGGGACGC
>CBHWBX010000155.1:0-9105 GCA_966111935.1 uncultured Gemmatimonadaceae bacterium | reverse complement strand
CTTGACCATCTCCCAGGTGATGTTCGTCAGCGCCATGACCGCGGGCGGGATCGGACGTTCCGGATTGACGAGCGTATCGAAGACGTTCGTCGCAACGCCGTTCTGCACGCGCACGACGGCGACTTCGGTGACGCGATCCTTTCCGAACGCGCGTGAGCCGGTGGTCTCGACGTCGACGACAACGAACGGGACGTTGGCCAACGCGTCATCCGGAGCGTAGCGAAGGCCCCCTTTCCCCGAGGGGATCTGCTCCGCGGACAGGGGTCCTTCGCGCTTCGCGCTCAGGATGACGCTCGGCGCGGCGTCGCGCAGCATCCACCGCCCCTGCATGTCGCGCACGAAGCGCTGATGTCCGGCGAAGAGCGCGGCCGCCATGTGCTCGGCGACGCCGTTCGGCGTGCCGGGGATCTGACAGACGTGCGAGATGAGCGCCTGCGGATCGGCGGGACCCGCGGCGAGATAATCGGCGGCGCGCTGCGTGAGCAGCGTATCGGCGCTTCCGAGAGACAGACCGGACATCAGGGACAGCTCAACTCCAGGGATCGTCGCGTCGAACGGGCAGCGTCATGCAGCGCGGACCACCACCGGCGCGAACCAGCTCGGCTCCCTCGAATGTAATGACCGCGCGATCGCCTTCGGCGATGCGGTCCTCGCCGGTGAGGAAGGACGTGCCCTGCACGACGCGGAAGCCCATCCGCGAGAGCTCGTGCAGCGTCGCCTCGTTGCGGTGATACGAGAGGATGACTCCCGGCTTCATCGCGACGAAGTTGCACCCCGACGCCCACTGCTCGCGCTCCTGGGTCGTGCGCACGCCTCCGCCGCAGAAGATCGGCTCGATCGGCATGCCGCACTCCTTGAGCGCGGCGAAGATGTTCGGTCGCTCGTGGATCGTGGCCTCGCCCTTTCGCCAGTGCAGGATCGGAAGGCGCTCCGGTCCGATGAAGTGCGGCGGGAAGACGACGCACAGCTCGCGATCGACCTGCGTGAAGATCATGTCGAGATGGATCGCCGTCGCCTCCTGGGGCATGACGACGACGATGATGTCGCGCACCTCGGTCTGCTCGAAGAAGATCGACGCGAGCTGGTCGATCGCCGCCGGGCTCGAGCGCTCGCTGAAGCCGAGGACGATGAGGTCGCGGCGCAGCGGATGGATGTCGCCGCCTTCGACCGTGTAGTTCACGCGTCGCTCCGAGGCGCCGTCGTAGAGCAGGCCGGCGTTGGCGAGCTCGGGGTGATGCGTGAACAGCGCCTTCATGATGATCGCTTCGGTCCAGCGAATCGCGTAACGCATCGAGCCGACGACGACGTGATCGCCGGCGACCATCCCACTGTCGCGCGTGAAGAAGAGATTCGGCAGCGGCGGCAGGACGTAGCCGGGCTCGTTGAGCGCCTTGGCGAGCGGTCCGGGGGGCTCGTCGCGTCCCTCGATGAGCATCTTCACGAGCGCTTCCGGGCCGAGCTCCTCGATGTCGCGGGCGAGCGGCTCGGACGGGACGATGTCCATCGTCTCCCGGATCAGCAGGTCGCGCGACTCCGGGATCGTGAGGACGTCGGCGAGGAGCGATCGGACCTGATAGACCGGCGTGAACCGCTCGAGGATGGCGATGAATCGCCGGTGCTCGCGGGCGGCGCAGTCGGCGTCGATGATGTCGTCGTAGAGGTAATCCGCGCGGTTGCTCGGGGTGACGGCGAGGAGCTCAGAGCCGGGCGAATGGACCAGCACGCCGCGTAAACGGCCGATTTCCGAAGAGACGTGGGCGGACATCTTGGGAAGCTAACGGCGGCCGAACGGCTGGTGCAGCCAGAATGGCTGACTTAACTTGTGAATGAATTCACAAGCCTCATCCGGTCACGTGAAACGCATTGCAGACTCTACGGTTCGGCGACTTTCGGCCTATCTGAGGTTTCTGGAAGACTTCGAGTCGCGCGGACTGAACACCATATCGAGCGAAGAGCTTGCCAAACGCGGCGGAACGACCTCGGCGCAGGTCCGGAAGGACCTGTCGTTCTTCGGATCGTTCGGCAAGCGCGGCCTTGGCTACTCGGTACCTGAGCTCGCCGGCCAGCTGAGGGACATCCTCGGGCTGGGGCACGAATGGCGGGTGGTGATCGTCGGCGCCGGTAAAATCGGCGCGGCACTCGCCCAGTACCGCGGCTTCCGGCAGCGCGGCTTCACGATCCTCGCGGCGTACGACAACAATCCGGAGAAGATCGGGCGCAAGCTCGAGGGCATCCCGGTCCGCGACATCGCCCAGCTCGACCAGGACATCCCGCGCGAAAAGCCCGACATCGTCGTACTCACGGTTCCGGCGGACGAAGCCCAGGTGCTGCTCGACCGCGTGGTGAGCCTGGGAGTGAAGGCGATCCTCAACTTCGCGCCGACCCAGCTTCAGGCGCCCGCCGATGTCACGGTGAAGACGGTGAACATGGCGATGGAGCTCGAAGGGCTCAGCTTCGCGCTGACGAATCGAGATTGAGCCAAACCGGAACTGCTCACCGCAGAGACGCGGAGACGCAGAGGAACGCAGAGAACTGCTGAAGAGCGAAAAACTGCCTTGAAATGGGAACGGCGACTCCACTCTCGGAGTCGCCATTCTTTTTCATCCATTCTTTTGTTCTTTCGCCCTCTGCAGTCCTCTGCGGACCTCTGCGCCTCTGCGTCCTCTGCGTTGAAAGCTTTACCGAACCTCGAGATCACGCCGGTGCGCGGTGATCGAGCCGATCACGCGCGAGAAGTCCTCGGGCGACAGTGTCTCGGGCCGCGCGGTGGGGTCGATGCCGGCGGCGACCAGAACGGCGTCGGCGCTCTCGGCGTCGAGGTGCTCGAGTGAGCGCAGGATGCGACGCATCTGCTTGCGACGCATGCCGAACGCATCGATCACGAAGCGGCGGAAGCGGTCTTCGATCTCGACGCCGACGACGGGATCGAGGCGCGGGTCGATGCGAATGACCGCGCTCTCGACTTTCGGCGGCGGATCGAACGATCCGGGAGCGACTCGGAAGAGCTTCGTCGGGAGCGCGAAGCCCTGCACGTTCACGGAGAGCGCGCCGTATTCGTCCGAGCCCGGGGGGGCGACGATCCGGTCGGCGACTTCGCGCTGAATCAGATAGACCGCGCGATCGGGACGCGGTGCGGCAAGCGCATGAAAAAGGATCGGCGTCGTGATGTAGTACGGCACGTTGCCGACGAGCACGTACGGCCCTCCTGCGACGGCCCCGAGATCCACCGTCAGCACGTCGGCCTCGACGACTTCGACCGACGGCGTCGACGCGTACTTCTCGCGCAGGCGCGCGGCAAGCATGCGATCGTACTCGATCAGCACGAGCCGCTTCGCGACGCCGGCGAGAAGACGCGTAAGACTTCCCCGCCCCGGACCGATCTCGAGCACCGTCTCGTTGCCGGTGAGCTCGAGCGCGTCGACGATCCGCTGGAGAATCCGCGTGTCGTTGAGGAAATGCTGGCCGAGGCTCTTGCGAGCCGGCGGCGGACGGCGCGAGCCGCCCTGCCCTTCGTTCGTGCTCATCGTCAGCTGCGTGCGAGAACGATCGTGAGGTCGTCGCGGAGCGGCGCGCTGCCCGTGTGACTCTCGAGCAGCGACATCAGCCGCTCGAGCATCGTCGACGGCTCGGCGTCGCGATTCGCGCGAATCGTATCGAGGACCCGCTCCTCGCCCAGCCGTTCGCCGGCGGCGTTGCGGGCGTCGCTGACACCGTCGGTGAAGAGGACGAGCAGATCGCCGCGCGCCTTCCACGCGCGCTTCACCGTGTCCGGACGCGAATCGTCCATGCCGATCGGCGGGTCGCTCGCGGCGAGCCGCACGAAGTCGCCGCCTTCGGGGAGATGGAAGGCGTGCGGATGTCCGGTGTTCGCGTAGTGCAGCTCACCCGTCGCCGGATCGATCACGGCGTAGAACGCCGAGATGAACATCTCGGTGAGCGTGAGCTCCTCGCGCAGCGTCGACATCAGCGAGTGCAGAACTTCACCCGGATCGGCGGTCGACTGCGAATGGATCGCGGCGGCGCTCATCGCCAGCGCCATGATCAGCGCCGCCTGGTAGCCGTGTCCGGAGACGTCGCCGATCATCACGCCCGTCTTCCCGTGGGAGAGACGGAAGAGATTGTAGAAATCGCCGCCGACGCTCTCCGCCGGGACGACGCGCGCCGCGACCTTCGCTTCCGGCGCGACGATCGCGTCGCCCGGGAGGAGCTTCATCTGGAGGTCGTGCGCGAGCTGCATCTCGTGCGCGAGTCGCTGCTGATCGACCGAGGCGCGTACGAGCCGCGCGTTCTGGATCGCCGTGCCGATCTGCGTCGCGATCGCGGCGATGAGCTTCTGGTCGCCCGCGGTGAACGGCTGGCCCGAGCGGCGGTCGGAGAGATTCACGACGCCGAGGGGCTGCGAGCCGCGCGGCGCCGGCGCCGTCCACATGATCGGCACGGAGAGCATCGCCCCGCGACGGTAGCGACTTTCCTCCGGGCAGATCATCTCGTCGGCTTCGGCGAGCATGAGGTGCTGCGTCCGGAAGACGCGCGCGCTGACGCTGCACTTATCGTCGACGGCGATCGGCGGCACATCGTGGAGGTCGGCGCCGAGCGTCGCGACCGGCTGGAGCATGTTCGTCGCGTCATCGTGCACGAGCACCGCGGCGCGCCGCGCGCCGACGGTCTCGGAGACCTCGCCGAGAATGACGCGCGCCGCCTCGTCGAGCGCCACGGTGCGGCCGAGAATCTCGCTGATCGTGTAGAGGAGGTTGATCTCCTCATATCGCTCGGCGAGCTCGTTCGCCGCGTGCTCGACCTCGAGCGCGGACTGGAGGTACTGGGTCACCACCGGCAGCAGAAAGCCCATGAAGCTCTTGAGCTCCACGCCGGGGCTCGGACAGGGCCCGAGCGACAGCCAGGCGCGGCGCGGACCGACGACGGCGGCGATGAGCACGTCCCCACGCGTCGCGGCGACGAGCGTGCCCCCCTCTGAGATAGAGGGGAAGCGCGTCGGCGTCGGTGGATTCGGCGTCGACGCCTCCAGCAGCGGCATCGTCCCGGCGTCACCGTATTGCATCCACAACGCCGCCTCGCAGCGCGTGGCGTCGGGGAAGGCGGCGAGCACGCGGGCGAGCTCGGTCATGCGCGATTGAGCGTCATGCGAACGACGGTCCCGCGCTCGGCGGGCACGCGCTCGACGCGGTCCATCAGCTTGCGCATCAGGAACAGCCCGCGGCCGTCCTCGCGCGCGAGCTGATCGGGGGTCGTCGGGTCGATCAGCTTCGCATCGATGTCGAAGCCGATCCCCTCGTCGGCGACTTCGACGACGAGGCGATGTCCGTCGATCTCGGCGTGCACGCGGACGTGCTTCGCCGGATCGTCGCCGTTGCCGCGCAGGATCGCATTCGAGAGCGCTTCGGTGAGCGCGACGGGCACGTTGAGCATGAGCTGGCGGCGCGTGAAGCCATTGGCCTCACACTCGTGCCGTACGAGCTCGACGACCTTCTCGATGTACGAGACGTCGCTGGGAATATCGATGTCGACGACCCGGGCTTCCGAGTCGGGCGTATCAGGTTCGAGAGACGCTGACATGGGTGAATGATAAGACGACGGGCACCGGCGAGAAGCGGGCTGCGAAGCCCGCCTGCTCACCGGTGCCCGTATTTTCGAGACGCGGATGCAGCATCCGCGCGGCGAGAATCAGAAGCTCGCCAGCGCGCGGTCGCGCGTGTCGGCGATCTGGAACAACGTGTCGAGCTTCGTCAGCTCGAACAGCGTCTTGAGGTCGTCGTTGAGGTTGGCCAGCCGCAGCTCGCCGCCCTGCTCGCGAATCTTCTTCGAGAGCGATACGAGCACGCCGAGGCCTGAGCTGTCGATGTAACCGGTCTGGGAGAAGTCGATGAGGAATTTCTTTTCGCCCCGCTCCAACTCATCGAGGACCTTCTGCTTCAACTCCTGCCGATTGCCCACGATCAGCTGTCCCTCCACATCCACCACGACGACCTCCCCCTCCTTCTTGATCGAGAAGCTCATGTCGTACTCTCCTAGCGGGACTCGTTCGTTGCCATCGGTGTGCCGGCGGCTTGGAGCGCCGTGATGGCAGCCACATTGATTATGTCATCCGCAACGGCGCCGCGCGAGAGATCACTACAGGGCCGCCGCAGTCCTTGCACGATCGGACCGACGGCGCTCGCACCAGCCAACCGCTGCACCAGCTTGTACGCGATGTTTCCGGCATCGAGCGACGGGAACACCAGTACGTTCGCTCGGCCGGCAACGGGACTGTCCGGAGCCTTCCGGGCGGCCACGACACTGGCAAGCGCTGCGTCCCCTTGCAATTCTCCGTCCACAGCGAGTTCGGGGGCACGCGACCGCACTTCGGCAACCGCTTCGCGCACCAATTCTACCGACGATCCTTCCGCACTGCCACGTGTGCTGAAGCTCAAAAATGCCACGAGCGGCTCGTCACCGACGATCCGCCGGCGATCAGCGGCCGCGGCAATGGCTATGTCGGCGAGCTGCCCCGCGGTGGGGTAGCGCACCACCGCACAGTCGGTGAAGGTCAACACTTCCGGCGCGCCGGTCCCACGAAATCGCGGGACGACCATGTAAAACGCGCTCGAGACAGTGCTCACCCCCGCCGCCGGTCCGACCGTCCAGAGCGCGGCGCGCATCACGTCACCGGTGGTGCTCACTGCCCCGGCGACGCATCCATCCGCCTGACCCGCGGCGACCATCGCATCGGCGAAATACAACGGGGTGTGGAGAAGCGCCAACGCTTCGTCTTTTGTGAGGTGTTTTCCCCGTCGGCGTTCGAACACCCGTTCCGCGGCAACCGGCGCGAGCGGATCGGTCCGCGGATCGCGCACCTCCACGCCAAGCGCGCGTACGGCGTCGTGCGTCTCGGGCGCGTCGGCGTCGAGCACCGCGACCGGTTCGACGATGCGCCGCCGCGCCAGCTCGGCGATCGCGACGCGCGTGCGCTCATCGGCCGTTTCTGGAAAGACGATGCGACGCACGTTGGCCGCCGCACGCACCTGCACGTCCGCGAGAAAGGTCACTTCGAACTGATCTTGTCCCGCATCGCCTGCGCGACCGCCGGATGCACGAGCGTCGATACGTCGCCGCCCAGGCGAGCGACTTCCCGCACGAGGCTCGCGCTGATGTACGTCGTGTCGATCGACGGCACCATGAACACCGTCTCGAGATTCGGCGACAGGTGGCGGTTCATCAGCGCCATCTGGTACTCGTACTCGAAGTCGCTCACGGCGCGCAGCCCGCGGATGAGCAGGTTCGCGCCTTCGCGCCGCGCGAAATCGACGAGCAGGCCCTCGAAGCTCTTCACCTCGATGCGCGGCTCGCCGTCGAGGGCGACGCGCATCAGCTCCACGCGCTCGGCGACCGAGAACATCGGCTGCTTGGACGAGTTCTGCGCCACGCCGACGACCAGCTTGTCGACGAAGCCCAGCGTGCGACGGATCAGGTCCTCGTGCCCGCGGGTCATCGGGTCGAAGCTGCCGGCGTAGATGGCGATTCTCATGCGAACAAGGGTAAACGCGCCGGTCTATGCGCGGTAGAACGTGATGACGGTTCCACCGTATTTGCGCCGCTCTCCCTCGCCCGGGAGATGCTCGTTGAACCGATGCTCGATGCCGAGGATGTCGGCGAACGGCGTCGCGAGCCAGCGCTCGGCGATCTGCGTCGCGAGGCCGAGGTCATAGGGCGGGTCGGCAAAGGCGACGTCGTACGCGTGGGCCGCCAATCCGTCGACGAAGCGCAACGCATCGGCGCGATGGATCACCGCCTCGGCGCCCGCACCCAGCATCTCGGCATTGCCGCGAATCATCGCGATGCTCTTCGGCGCGCTCTCGACGAAGTCGACGACTTCCGCGCCGCGCGACAGCGCCTCGAGCCCGAGCGCGCCGGAGCCGGCGAACAGATCGAGCACGCGCGCGCCGGCGAGCCAGGGGTTCACGATGCTCATCCACGCCTCGCGGACGCGGTCGCCCGTCGGACGAACGGCATCTCCTTTCGGCGCGTCGATGCGGCGACCGCGCCACTTTCCGGCGATGATGCGCAACGTCAGGAACGGAAATCGGCGAGGCGCGCCTGAAGACGCGATTCGCCGCGGAACTCGTCGCGCTCGAGGCGGAACGCGACATCGATCGTCATGCCGACGTCGAGCTCCTTCGCGCGCGCGGCCATGCCCCAGCCCAGAGCGACGAGCTCCTTGCCGCCGCCATGGAGCAGCAGCTTGAGACCGTCCTTGCCGACCGTGCGCGGCGGCGCGGCGACGGTGACGTCGCGCGCGACGAGGAGCGGCGACGGATTGCCGATGCCGCACGGCTCGAGGTGCCGCAGCAACGACTCGAGCTCCGAGCTCGCCTGCTCGAACGGCAGCTCGAGATCGACGCGCAGCTCGGGGACGAGATCGTCCTCGGTGAGCTTCGACGCCGCGACTTCGTTGAAGCGCGCCGCGAACTCACCGATACGATTCGATGCGATCGTCACGCCCGCCGCCGACCGGTGGCCACCGAAGCGGAGCAGCAGATCGCGGCACTCGGCCAGCCCACCGTGGAGATCGAATGCGCTGATCGAGCGGCCGGATCCCTTCCCTTCATCACCGTCGAGCGCGACGAGCACGGTCGGTCGGCCGAACTCCTCGACGATGCGCGATGCGACGATGCCGATCACCCCCGGATGCCAACCCTGCTCGGCGAGGACGATGCCGAACGTCGACGCGAGATCCATCTGCCCGACCATCTCGCGCGCACGATCGAGCGTCGCACGATCGATCTCCTGACGGCGCGCATTCAGCTCCTCGAGCTCACGTGCGATCGGATTGGCCTCGGCGTCGCTCGGCGCGAGCAGGAGCTCGACGCCGCGGAGCGCGCTGCCGAGTCGTCCGGCGGCGTTCAGGCGCGGTGCGAGCACGAAGCCGACGCGTCCCGACGTGAGCGCCTTCCCCTCGAGCCCCGCGGCGCGGATCATCGCGCGAATGCCCGGGCGACTCGCCTCGTTGAGCAGCTTGAGCCCGTAGCGCACGAAGATGCGATTCTCACCGCGCAGCGGCGCGACGTCGGCGAGGGTGGCGAGCGCGCCCCGGTCGGGGGGGGTGGTGTC
>CBHWBX010000154.1:0-9147 GCA_966111935.1 uncultured Gemmatimonadaceae bacterium | reverse complement strand
CCGCATGGGCGGGAAAAGCGACAAGCGCAACGGAGATCGCGGCGGCGCGGGCGAACACATGTCCTTTTCCGATGCTCACCACGCCTGCCGTATGGTGAGCCCGACAAAGCGCCCGGCCGGCGAGTAGTTCGTCGTGTCGTTCATCTATCCGACGATTCGCGCCGGCGCGATCTACAATCGCAAGTACCTGCTCGGCACGTCGATGGGTCGTCCGCTGCTCGCCAAGAAGCAGGTCGAAGTCGCCCGCCGCGTCGGTGCCGACGCGCTCGCGCACGGCTGCACCGGCAAGGGCAACGATCAGGTTCGTTTCGAGCTCACCTACGCCGCGTTCGCGCCGGACCTCCCGGTCATCGCACCGTGGCGCGAGTGGAACATCCGCAGCCGCGAAGAGGCGATCGCCTACGCCAAGGCGCACAACGTCCCGGTGACGGCGACGGTCGCGAAGATCTACTCGCGCGACGCGAACCTCTGGCACCTCTCGCACGAAGGCGGGATCCTCGAGGATCCGAACTCGCCGCCGCCCGACGATCTCCTCATGCTCACCCGGAACATCATGGATACGCCGGACGAGCCCGAGAACGTCGTGATCGGCTTCGAGCGCGGCTCGCCGGTGTCCGTGAACGGCGTCCGTCTCGATCCGGTCGAGCTGATCTCGGAGCTCAACAAGATCGGCGGCAAGCATGGCTGCGGCGTCGTCGACCTCGTCGAGGACCGCATGGTCGGCATGAAGTCGCGCGGCATCTATGAGACGCCGGGCGGCTCGCTCCTCTACACGGCGCACTCGGAGCTCGAGCAGCTCGTGCTCGATCGCCGCACGCTCGCCGCGAAGGATCTCATCGCGCCGCGCTACGCCGATCTCGTGTACGAAGGCCGCTGGTGGACGACCGAGCGCGAAGCGTACGACGCGTTCGTGAACGTCACCCAGGAGCGCGTCACCGGCACGGTCACGCTGCGTCTGTTCAAGGGCGCGACGGCGGTCGTCGGCCGCGAGAGCGCGCACGCGCTCTACGACGAGCGGTTCGTCACGTTCGGCGAGGATGATGTGTACCAGCAGAGCGACGCGGCGGGCTTCATTCGCCTCTTCGCCCTTCCGGCTCGCGTCCGCGCGCTGAAGGATCAGGAAATGGGCTACACGCCGGAGCCGGCTCTCCCGACTCCGTCGCCGGCCGAGGCGGTGTCGGACGAGCCGACGCTGCAGATCGCGTGACGACGGCAGCATTGTCCAACGCATCGGAAAAGTCGCACAAGCTCTGGGGCGGCCGCTTTGCCGGCGGACCCGCCCCGGAGTTCGACGCCCTCAATAGCTCGATCGGCATCGACTTCCGTCTCTGGCCGTTCGACATCCAGCTCTCGAAGGCGTGGGCCATGGCGCTGTACAAGGCCGGCGTGCTCACGCTCGACGAGCTGCACGACATGGAGCGCGGGCTCGATGCGGTCGGCGCGCGTCTCGAGGCCGGCGAGCAGCCGGCACCGACGGACGAAGACGTGCACACGCTGATCGATCGCCTGCTCCATCAGGAGATCGGCGACGTCGCGTCGAAGCTCCACACGGGCCGCAGCCGCAACGATCAGGTGGCGACGGCAACGCGTCTGTGGTCAATGGACGCCGCCAATCGTCTCGACGCCGCGCTGCGCAAGCTTCAGCAGGCGATGGTCGACCAGGCGCTCGGCCTGGAGACCGCGCTCATGCCGTCGTACACGCACATGCAGCGCGCGATTCCGGTTTCGGCCGCGCACTGGCTGCTCTCGCATTTCTGGCCGCTCGAGCGCGATCGCGTGCGCGTGCGCGCCGCGCAGCGTGCGGCCGCCGTGTTGCCGCTCGGCTCGGGTGCGGTTGCCGGCTCGGCGTATCCGGTGTCGCGCGTGCTCCTCCAGGGTGCGCTCGGCTTCGCCGCGATCTCGCCGAACTCGATCGATGCGGTCAGCGATCGCGACTTCGTCGCCGAGCTGTTGTTCACGGCGACGATGATCGGCACGCACTTGTCGCGCTTCGCGGAAGATCTGATCATCTACGGCTCGAGCGAATTCGGCTTCGTGCAGTTCGGCGATCAGTTCACGAGTGGCTCGAGCATGATGCCGCAGAAGCGCAATCCCGACGCGCTGGAGCTCGCGCGCGGCTCTTCCGCGCGCATGCTCGGCAACTTCACGACCCTGGTTGCGACGCTCAAGGGATTGCCGACGAGCTACAACAAGGATCTGCAGGACGACAAGCGCGTGCTGTTCGACGCGGTCGATACGCTGCTGCTCGTGTTGCCCGCGGTCGCCGGCGCGCTCGCCGAGTGCACGTTCAAGCCGGAGCGCATGCGGGCCGCGCTCTCGAGCACGATGATGGCGACGGATCTCGCCGACTACCTCGTGCGGCGCGGCGCGACGTTCCGGGAAGCGCACGGCGCGGTCGGACGTCTGATTCGCAAGTGCGAGGAAGAGAGCCTGGAGCTGCACACGCTGCCGCTCTCGGTGTTCAGCGACGCGCACACGCTGTTCAGCCAGGACGTGTTCGAGGCGCTCTCGCCGCTCGCATCGGTTGAGCAGCGTGAAGTGGACGGCGGCACCGGTCCCAGCTCCGTTCGCGCCCAGCTCGAGGCGGCACAGAAGGCGGTCGCTCAGTAATCCGTTCGAAGGTCCGGCTGACAGGGCCTTGAACTGACGAGGACGCGGAGAAAGAGAGAACGCAGAGGAAACCACCAAGGGTTTTCTCTGCGTTCTCTTTTTTCTCTGGCTCTTTGTGCTTCTACGACTTTCGGCGAATCGGACTAGAACACGAGCCCGAAGACGACCGGCACGAACTTGTAGTTGACGTTCGAGACGCTGTGGTATCGCGCTTCGAGATACGCGGAGAAGCCGCTCAGCGGAAAGCGGAAGCCGCCGCCGAGGTTCCAGCCGAAGTCCGTGCCACCGTTGCCGGTGCCATAGATGCCGCCACCACCGATGCCGTAGAACGTATTACCCGTTCCGCCGATCGTGGTCGGATTCAAGTCGTAAGTGAGATTGCCCGTGAGGCTGGACGCGTGGGTCTTGAAATCGAGACCGCTGAACTGCCACTCGTTGTAGCTGCCTTCGGCCCGGAAGCCGAGCGGCGTTCCCGTCTGATAGGAGCCGAGACCCACGGTGACGTTGTAGCCGACGTCGACGTTGTCGCCCAGGCTGCTGACCGGGAAGGAGGCGCCAGCGGCAACGTTGAGGCGAATCGAGCGGGGATTGACCTGCGCCGCGAGGGGAGTGACGGCGGGCAGGGCGAACAGCAGCGCGGCGAGAACAGCCGCGCGCGTCGGGAAGTGCATTGCAATGCTCCGGAGTTTAAGACGGTTGCGGCTGGTTGCCGCGAGTTGCGTGCCAGCAAACGGAGCATTGCGTCACCGGGCGGGGCGCCACATAATAATTCCTGCATTTATAGGATAATTCTTGATCTGGCGCGATCCAATAATTATCCTAGATTTGCAGGTTAAATATGGCGCGGCATTATCATGTTGATATCGCCGTATTTGCGGCCGAATCCGACCGCAAATGGGTCGACAACCTGCTCTCGCACTTCGACGTTCCGGGCGTTGAATCTGCGAGACAGGGAGTCGCCCGCCGTGTCTCCACCCACGGCGTCTATCACATCGTCCTCGTCCGCCGCCTCTCGAGTGTGGCGGGCGTCTCGATCGAGCGAGCGGTGGACCTCGCCCAGCGTCTGCTCACCACCGACGCCAGCCACGTCCCGCTTGGCCACGCCCTCGAGCTGCGGATCGATCGTCACGCATTCCAACGCGACGTCGACGAGCGGATCGCGCTGGCGGTCGAGTCGGTCGTTCCGCGGCGGCGCGGGCGACCTCCCGCCTCGGGCTAGCGGCGGCCTGACGGCAACGAAAATGGGGGTGTCCGTATGGACACCCCCATCGACGTTCAGCTGCTTTCGAGTGGGACTTAGCGAGCGACCTTGCTCACGTTCTCGGCGGCCGGACCCTTCTGACCCTGAACGAGATCGAACTCGACCGGCTCACCCTCGGCGAGCGTCTTGAAGCCGTTGCCGGCGATCGAGCTGTAGTGAACGAAGCAGTCCTTGTCACCACCGTCGGGGGTGATGAAGCCGAAACCCTTCGCATCGTTGAACCACTTCACTTTTCCGGTCGTACGCATGTCCCACTCCTAAATAGTGCTACCGACACAACACCATGTTGCGCGGGCTACGACACTGAGGGCGTGAAGTCCGGAACCCCCGGAACATCCGCCCTCAGGCGACGGCGAAGGTATCGTCGGCCCACCGGACCGTCAAGCGACACATGGGTCCGCTGCGCCGCATACCGCGTTCAGCCGTTATTTTTCGCGCATGTCCTTCCTCAACAATCGCCGCCAGACCGTGACCGCGTGGGTCGGCGGTGTGCCCGTGGGTTCCGGCATGCCGGTCGTCGTCCAGTCGATGACCAACACCGACACCGCCAACGCCGCGTCGACGGCCGAGCAGGTGGTCGCGCTCGCGCGCGCCGGCTCGCAGATCGTGCGTGTGACGGTGAACAACGAAGAAGCCGCCGGCGCGGTGCCGGAGATCGCGCAGCGCGTCGCCGATGCCGGCGTGATCGTGCCCATCGTCGGCGACTTTCACTACAACGGTCACCTGCTGCTCGCGAAGTATCCCGATTGTGCGCGGACGCTGGCGAAGTACCGTATCAATCCGGGGAACGTCGGCGGCAAGCGCCGCGACGAGAACTTCCGGACGATCGTGCAGATCGCCGTCGACAACGACAAGCCGGTGCGCATCGGCGTGAACTGGGGCTCGCTCGACCAGGATCTGCTCACGCAGATGATGGACGAGAACGCGAATCGCGCCGAGCGTCTCGATGCGAAGGACGTGTACATCGAGGCGATGCTCGCGAGCGCGCTGCGCTCCGCGGAGCTCGCCGAAGAGGTCGGGCTTCCGCACGATCACATCCTCATCTCGGCGAAGGTCTCGGTCGTCCCCGATCTCGTGACGGTGTATCGCCGTCTCGCCGCGCGCTGCGACTATCCGCTGCACCTCGGGCTCACGGAAGCGGGCATGGGGACGAAGGGCGTCGTCGCGAGCACCGCGGGGCTTTCGATTCTTCTGTCCGAGGGCATCGGCGATACGATCCGTGTGTCGCTCACGCCGAAGCCGAACGGGGATCGGACCGAGGAGGTGCTCGTCGCGCAGCAGATTCTCCAGTCGCTCGGGCTGCGCAGCTTCGCGCCGCAGGTCACGGCGTGCCCCGGCTGCGGCCGCACGACGTCGACGTTCTTTCAGCACATGGCGGAAGACATCCAGACGTACATCCGCGAGCAGATGCCGGTGTGGCGCGAGCAGCGTCCCGGCGTCGAGGAGATGAAGGTCGCGGTGATGGGGTGCGTCGTGAATGGCCCGGGCGAATCGAAACATGCGAACATCGGCATCTCGCTCCCCGGGACGTTCGAGGAACCGAAAGCACCGGTGTACGTCGACGGCAAGCTGATGACGACGCTCAAGGGCGATACGATCGTTGAGGATTTTCTGAAGATCCTCGAGGAGTACGTGGCGAGCCACTATTCGGCGGCTGTTCTCGCCTAGGACGTCACAACGTGGATTTTGCCTCCTCGCCATAAGCACGGCAAACACGCGAACACAAAAACCGAAACCCGCGAAGAGCTATGTATGCTCGTTCGCGGGTTTCGGTTTTATGTTCGCGTGTTTGTTCTTTTTCGACGCGGCGCTTCGAGCTTCTGCGGAGCGGTGGCCTAGGCAGAATAGGTGGGCTCGAACTCTTCCAGCTCCGTCACGACGGTTCCGAGCTCCGTCATGATCGGCGCGTCGAAACCCAATTCCGCGAGTCGCTCGTAGACGCGGCGATACCATCGCAGCGTGCTTTCGCGGCCGCCGCTGAAGCGGCTCCAGACGGTGCCCGGATCGATCGTGCGACGGAGGTCGGCGAGAATGGTGCTGCCGTTATGGAGCTTGTCGGCGGCGCAGACCCATCGCGCGGCGTCGCTCGCCGACGCGAGGCGCTCGAGGTAGTCGTCGCGCTTCTCGTCGGTCGAGAGCTCGATGCCGTCGTCGTCGATGCGACGGTGCGTCACGGCGAGCACGGTATCGAGCACGTCGATGCCGAACTTGTCGCCGATACGCTGCTCGAGCATCTCGCGCGTGTAGGACTCGCGAACGCAGTCCTCGATCACGTCGTGGAGAATGCCGGCCACGACCGTCTGATCATCGCGGCCGTAGCGCGTGAGGATGATCGCGACGTTCGCCGGATGTGTCAGGTACGGCAGCCGCGTCCCTTTGCGCACCTGTCGATCGTGGTGCTTGGCCGCAAAGGCGAGCGCGTGGTTGATCCGGTCGGAATATCCGGTCGTCATGGCGAGGGTTCCAACCTGCACCGAGGGGCGGAGTACGTCAACCGCGGCCCTGACCCATGAACCAGCGCAGGATGTTCTGGAGGCCGTCAGCGTCCTGCTGATCGAAGCGCGCGACGGCATCGGAATCGATGTCGAGCACGGCGATCAGCGCATTGGCGCGATCATACACCGGAAGCACGATTTCGGATCGCGACCGGGCGTCGCAGGTGATGTGGCCGGGGAAACGCGAAACATCCGGTACGATCACCGGCCGGCGTTCCTTCGCGGCGGTGCCGCAGACGCCGCGACCGAAGCTGATCTCGAGACAGCCGAGCGTGCCCTGATAGGGGCCGACGCGCAGGAGGTCGGGCGCGACGACGCGGTAGAAGCCGGTCCAGAGAAAATCGAAGGAGTGATGCAGCATCGAGCTCAGCGTCGCCATTCCGGCGACGTCGTCATCGATTCCCGCCATCACCCCGATGAACTGCGAATGGAGTTGCGCGTACGCGCGGTCCTTCGGTTCCCGTCGCAGGTCCAGCACCGCTTCAGCCATCTACGCCCCTATCTCGATACCACTACAGCGAATTGTAAGGCGAGGAGGAAGAGGGCGGAGCCCTGGATGACCAAACCCGCGCCCGCACCGACGAGCGCCATCCGTCGGCCGACCGCTCGGCCGACGAGCGACAACGTGACACCGACAGCAGCGAGCCCGACATCGAGCCCGATCGTCAGCCAGGTCAGCCGCTCGAGGCGAGCGGCCCCGGCAAGGTCGCGAAGATGGAGCCCCGTCCAGCCCGCCCCGGCGAGCGCCGCGACAGCGAGGCCCCACGCGATCATCTGGATCGCAAAGTGATTGAGCAAGGGCGAGCGAATCCGCCGCACGGCGACAAGCGCGAATACCGCGGTACCGGCGACGAGCGAAAGCGCCGCCCAGACGAGAAGCCGCAGGAGGTACTGACGTTCGGCGGCGAGAACGATGTCGGACCACACGCGTCGGATGCTAGCCGAACGCGACGGTGCGAGGAAGTCCGCGTTTTCCTCAGCCGGTCGTAGTCATCGCCCGCATCTCGGCGGTGCGCACCGGGCGCGGCGACCGCGCGATCCGCTCCGGCGACGGCAGGGCCGGCGGCACCGCGTCCCACAGCACGATGCCCAGGGGATTGCCCCCGGACGCGCGCACTTTGTCGAGCGCGAGGTTCACATCCGCGATTCGGGTATGGCCGACGCGTGCGCAGATCACGGTGTCCGGAATCGGGAGCGCGCCGGGCAAACCGGCGACCGCCTGGTCGATCGAGGTCACGAGGACGATCGCTTCGTAGTGACGGAGGAGACGCTGTGATTCCTGTTTGAGCAGATCGATGACACGCGCGGACTCGAGTCCGGTGTTCGCGATTCCACTCGGCACGAGATCGACGAAGCGATCACGGCCGACGGGGGCCTGGGTCGCGACCTCCGACCAATCGATCTGCCGCTGAATGACGTCGGCCAGGCCGGGCTCGGCGTGACTGCGCAGCGCCGCGGCAACCGGCGACGTCTGCGCGTCGGTGTCGAGGATGACGGTGCTTCGCGCTTCGTCGGCGGCGATCGCGGCGACGTTCATCGCGACGACGGCGGCGATGCCGGTATCGGGCGCGGCGATCGTGAGCATCAACCGGCTCGCGCCGGCGCGCGCGACATGGAGATAGGTCAGCTGATACCCGGCGGCGCCCGGATCGAAGTAGCGCGGCGCCGCGCGATCCGCGGAGCGACGCGCGCGATCGGGATCCTTTGGCCGAGGGGTGATCGTCGCGATGACGCGCGCGCCGGTCACGCGCTCGACTTCGTGCTCGTCGCTGCTGATGCGCGGATGACGCATCTCATCGACGAATGCGGCGCCGAAGCCGAGCACCACACCGATGACGAGCGCGGCGGCGAGCATCGCGAACGGCGGCGCGTTGAGACGCGCCTGGTTGCGAGCGCGTGTGACGGCGCGGTCGTACTCGATCGACTTCTCGCGCGCGGTGGTGAGTGCGGTCGTCGCCTGCTCGACCATCGATTGTGCAGTATCGCGTTCCGCGACCCAACCCGCGGTGTCGACGGCGGGCATCTCGGCGATCGCCTCTCGCTGCTGCGCCGGGGCGTTGACGCGGGCGATCTCCTGGCGCAGCGCTTCGCGGCGCTGCTGGGCGAGCGCCTGGATCGAGCGGCCGATCTCCGTCGAGCGCGTGGTGAGCGCGACGTACATCGGATCGGCGCCACCCGTCGCACCGTAGGCGTCGCGGTCGCGCTCGACTTCGACGAGCGAGTCGACGAGCCCCTTTACACGCGGATTCGGCGTGAGCTGCGGCGATTCGGCGAGCGCGCGGTACGATGCGGTGACGGGCGCAGTCTCGACGCGCGTGAGCAGGGCGTCGAGATCATTGACGGCGGTCGAGAGCGAGTCGCGCTGCTTAATCAGCCGCGGGCTCAGCGTATCGACCTGCTGAACGGGGGTCGCGGCGGCGCGGACGCGCGCCTGCGCGAGCGACGTCTCGGCGACGGCAAGGCGCGTCCTCGACTGGTTCACGGCGGCGACGAGTGGCGCCGTATCCGGCCGCGTACCGACGTCGGAAAGTCTCGGCTCGCCGCGGTGCTTGACCTGCTGCGGCGCGAGAACGAGGGCGATCAGCGCGGCCACAAAGGTGCCGATGCCGACGGCGGCGATGAAGACCGGTCGCCGGACGGCGTTACGAGCGCGCGCCCCCAGCCAGATGGCGCGCGGAATGGATCGCGGGAAGTCGCCCGTCAGGAATGCCATGCCCTTCATTCTGGCAGGCCACGGGCCAGCGCGCCAAGGAGGGAGGTCACAAACAAAAGAGCGGAGCC
>CBHWBX010000153.1:0-9153 GCA_966111935.1 uncultured Gemmatimonadaceae bacterium | reverse complement strand
TCGTCGACGGCGGCTCGCTGCGCGACCGCCTCGACGCCGAGCCGCAGCTCCCCGTCGCCGACGCGCTCCAGTGCGCGCACGACATCGCGATCGCGCTCGCGTTCGCGCACGACCAGGGCGTGGTCCATCGCGACATCAAGCCGGAGAACATTCTCTTCTATCACGGCCACGCCTGTCTCGCCGACTTCGGCGTCGCGCGCGTGATGCAGGAGATCGACACCCGCGTCACCGGACACGGGATGATCGTCGGCACGCCGGCGTACATGAGCCCCGAGCAGCTCACCGACGGCGGCTTCGACGGACGCAGCGACGTCTACTCGCTCGCCTGCGTGCTCTATGAGATGATCGCCGGCGTGCACGCGTTCTCCGGCACGACGCCGCGCGAGCTCCTTGAGAAGCGATTGCTCACGACGCCCGAGCCGCTGCACAAGCATCGCCCCGACGTGCCGCAGTTCGTCGAGGATCTGCTGATGCGCGCGCTCGCCGCGTCGCCCGGCGCGCGCTTCGCCGACGCGCGTGCCTTCGCCGACGCGATCGATTTCGCGCAGCGCGACGTCGTCGCCGTGAAGCGCACGTCGGCGCCGCGTCGCGCCATGGAGTCGGTGCCGCGCCATCCGCTGGCGTGGGCGGGATCGATCGCCGTGATCGTCGCCGCCGGGGCGCTGGCCGCGACGCCGATCCGCACGGCGCTGCGCAATCGCTCGCTCCCGGGCACGGGAAGCGCGCGCTCGTCGTATGCGGCTGGAATGGACGCGCTCCAGCAGTGGGATCTCGCGACGGCGGAAAAGCAGTTCGCCGCCGCGGCGAGCGCCGACCCGAAGATGGCGCAGGCGCAGCTCGGGCTCGCCCACGCGCTGGAGCTCGAGCGGCGCGTCGATTCGGACGAGTTCCGTCTCGCCGTCGCGCGACTGACGCCGATCGCCGGCACGCTGCGCGGCCGCGATTCGCTGCTCGCGCAGGCGATGGCGGGCTTCGCGTCGCGCAACTATCCGCGGGCCTGTGACGCCTTTCACGCGATGCGGACCGCCGATTCGCTCGATGCGATGGCCTGGTTCGGGATCGGCGATTGTCTCTCCCTCGATTCGATGGTCGTGCGCGACAGTCGCACGCGGTCCGGATGGGCGTTCCGCTCGAGCTGGGATGCGGCGGCGAAGGCGTACATCCGCGCAACACGGCTCGACGCGGGCGCGCATCGCGCGATGCCCTACACCACGCTGGCGGGCTTTCTCGTCACGACACCGACGAGAGTACGCGTCGGCCATGACGAACAGTCGTCGCGCGTGACGTTCGCGGCGTATGGGGAGCTCGTCGGCGACACCGTTGCGTTCACACCGTTCCCTCTGGCCGACTTCGCGGCGGTCAAGCCGCAGGCCATCTCACCCACACTCACGGAGCTCGTGCGGCGCCAGCGTGAGACGCTGATGGACTTCGCGCGACAGTGGGTGGCCGCGATGCCCGACAACCTCGAGGCCCTCGAGGCGCTGGCCTCGGGGTACGAAGCGCGGGGTGAGCTCGACGATCGTGCGGGCGCGCTGAGCGTGCTCCGCCAGGCGCGCGCCCTCGCATCCACACCGCAGGAGAAGCTGCGCGTCACGGCGATCGAAGTGCGCATCGCCGTGAAGCTCGGCGATTTCGCACGCGCCCAATCCGCGACGGATTCGGCGCTCCGCGCCTGGCGCGGAAAAACGGCGACCGCGAACGACGCGAGCCGGCTCGCCGGACTCGCCGCACTCACGGGCCATCTCGCCGACGCGTCGTCATGGCGCGCGCAGGCATCGACTGCCGAGAACGCGAGCCAGGGCATCCCGCCGGCGCTCACGGTCGCCGAGAGCCGACTGTTCGTGCAAGCGGCGTCGGGAGTGTGCGACGACTCCATTCTCGCGCAGCGCGATCGCATTGACGGATTGCTCTCGAGCTATGCGCAGCCGGACCGCCGCTCGACGGTTCGACGGATGTTGCTCGTCCGTCCCATGCAGCTCGCATCTCCCTGTGTCGGCGCGCGCGCGTTGAGCGGCATCGCGCCGACGATGCCGCTCGATCGGGCCCAACCCGCGGCGGCGGCGGGCGATCGCCGCGGCGCGCTGGCGATTCTCGATTCGCTCGATCGGGTGCGTCTGTCGGTCCTTCCCGGTGACGTATCGCTCGATCACTCCGTCCAGGAAGCGTGGATCCGTGCCGCACTTCGAGACAGCGCTGAAGCGGCGCGCCGTCTCGACCGGATCCTCGATGCGCTTCCGACGCTCGGACCATGGGCGGTCCGGGAGGAAGCACAGGCGGCCGCCGTGGGTCGCACGTTGCTGTTGCGCGCCGAGCTTGCCGCAACGCTCGGCCAGGACGAGCAGCGTCGGACGCGCGCGCAGCAGGCGCTGACGTTGTGGCGCTCGGCAGACCCGGCATTCGCGCCTCTGGTGGCGCGGCTCAGAAGTCTCGCCTCGTCGCGGTAAATCGCAGTTCTCGACAATTCAATTCAATCAAGGAGTCCAAGGTGACGCAGCCTTTGGCATCCCGCGCCGCGCCCCTGCGCGTGGCCGCGGTAACCGTATTGCTCGCGCTCGCGAGCTGTGCAAAAACGGAAAAGACGACGTCGGACAGCACGAAGAACACGGCCGCAGCGCCGGCTGCCGACAGCTCGGTGCGCGCGCTCGCCGCCGCCGCGCCGATGCGCGCCGAGCCCGGCAACCTGCCGAAACCGATCGATCAAATGACCGGTGAGGAGCTGTACTCGTTCACGCGCACGCTGTCGTTCGGCGGCGGCGTCGAGCGGCGGCGCCGCTGTCGCGGGAATCCGGAGTGCCGCGGCAACAGGCCGAAGGACTCGACGGTCGTCCGCGTCGATGCCGTGGAGCGGGAGGATTCGCTCAGCATGAACGGCCTCTCGCCGAATGGTGTGATCGGCGCGCGCGCTCTCAACCGTGGCACGCTCGCGGACAGCATGTACAACACCAGGCCCGGCCAGCAGTACGAGTATTATCTGATCGTCACCTCCGCGGGCCCGGGTGTCGCGAGCTGGCGGCTCGAGGAGCTCGACACGACGAAGGGAGCGCGCGCCCATCGGAGCGTCTCGACCGGCGCGTTCCATGGATGCAACCATCCGTTCGTGCCGGGCACGCGCGCCGCGTTCAAGACCTGCGCGCAAGCCGCGGCGGACGTGAAGCCCGCGGCACTGGGTATGTTCCAGACCGATGAGGAGTCGCCGATCTGGGTCAGCTGCGCGTACGGCTGCTGCACCGCGGACTACCCCGACGGGCGCGGCTGAGATGATGCTCGAGCTTCGTTCTGAGAAGTGCGTCGTTCGGACCTATCGTCCGGGCGACGCGCCGTCGCTCGCGCGCAATGGCGACAATCGCAAGATCTGGCTGAAGCTCCGGGATCGCTTTCCGCAGCCGTTCACGGTCGAAAGCGCCGAGTGGTACATCGACCACTGTGTCGCCACCGGCGCGCGCAGCTACGCGATCGAGGTCGACGGCGTCGCGATCGGCGGCATCGGCATCCACCCGCGCGAAGACGTCGAGCGGTTGAGCGGCGAGATCGGCTACTGGATCGGCGAGTCGTACTGGGGACGCGGCATCATGACGAGCGCGGTCCGTCTGCTCACCGACTGGGCGCTCGCCGAGACGGAGCTGATTCGCGTCTTCGCGCTGCCGTTCGCGACGAACGGCCCATCGTGCCGCGTGCTCGAGCACGCGGGCTACGCTCTCGAAGGCACGCTCCGAAAAGCGGCGATCAAGGACGGGAAGGTCCTCGATCAGCACCTTTATGCCAGGGTGTCGTCCTGAGGGAGCGCAGCGACCGAAGGACCCCTTGGCATTGAGGGGATCACCTCAACGAGAGGGGTCGGGAGCGGCGCGCCGGGAGGCAAGCTTTTTTTTTGCAGCGCACTCACCCACAACCACCACGACCGCCCGAAACGCCACCCCCTCCTCAGTCCTTCCACACCTCGACAACGTCCGTCTGCGCGAGCCCCTGCTTCGGGCCGCCGCCGATGACGTAGATCCTTCCGTCGAAGGTCACGGCCGCGAAGCCGTGGCGCGGCGTTGGCAGCGGCGCGGCGACCGACCAGCTGTTCGTCTTCGGATCGTAGACTTCATGATTCGGATAGACGCCGGTCGGATGCTCGCCGCCGAAGGTGTGGATCTTTCCATCGAGGATCGCCGACGCGAGGCCCCCGCGCTTGCTCGGCATCGGTGCCCTGGTCGTCCACTTGTCCGTCGCGAGGTCGTACGCCTCGACGACGTCGTAGTTCTGCGCGGGGCTGATCGGACGCCCGCCGATCGCGTAGAGGACGCCGTTCACGACCTGCGCCTCGAGATGGTCGCGCTTGGTCGGGATCGGCGCGCGATTCGACCAGGCGTTCGTCTTCGGATCATAGACGAGCGTCGTGTCGAGCAGCGTGCGCCCCGCGCCGTAGCCGCCGACGACGACGAGCTTTCCGTTCACGGCGCCGGCTCCCGTCGCACCGCGCGGCACGGGAAGCGACGCACGGGCTTCCCAGGTGTTACGGTCCTCGCGATAGATCCACACGTCGGCGCGCGGAGTGAAGCGCAGGTCGTCGAAGCCGCCGATCGCGTAGAGCGTGTCGTTCAGGACGACGAGCGGCATGTGGTGCCGGGGCGCCGGAAGGTCGGCGAGGCGCGTCCACCTGTCGGCGCGCGGATCGTATCGATAGACGACCTTCGTCGTCTGTCCCGTCGAGTCGATGCCGCCGGCGACGTAGATGCGATTGTGATACAGCGCACCATGATGCTCCTGGATCCGTTCCGGCAGCGGCGCGGCGGTGCTCCAGCCAAGACGAACGAGAAGTAGACTGATGAGAGTGAGACGGAGCATATTGGGAACGAGACACGGGGAACGGGGAACCAGATTGCGCGTTTTGAATGTATTGGTGATCGGGCTGGCTGTCGCGTGCTCGCGCGGCGAGAAGAACGCGAGTACCGTCGACACGACGAAGCCCGATGCGGGGACGAACGTCGATGCCTCGCCGGCGACGCCCGCTGGGACGCCGAAGACGAGCTACGTCGGGCTGCAGTACGATTCGCTCCCCGGCGACGTGACGTACAAGGACGGCTCGGTGATCCCGCCGAGCGCGAAGACGCACAACGCCGAGTACGACCTCGCGCACGTCGTGACGCCGCGCGGCGAGATGGTCTGGCTCGACACGCTTGGCGCGCCGGTCGGCAAGGGACTCCGCGCGAAGATCGTCCGCGCGGAGCTGACGATCCCGCCGCTCGCGAACGACGAGCGGCTGTTCCTCACGTCGTGCGATGCGAACGGCAAGCTCGATCCGTCGGTCGTGGCACTCGTCGTGAATGAGTCGAACGTGACGAAGTTCACGAAGATCCGGCAGGCGTGGCGGGTGAACATTCCGGCGGCACGCTTCGATCTCATTCCGGTCACCGGGATCACCTGCGAGGACCCCGGCTCATGACGTGCGGCTCTACATCCTCGATCTGATCGGCGTCGCGGTCTTCGCGATCAGCGGCGCGCTCGCCGCCGGTCGGAAGCACCTCGACATGCTCGGCGTCATCGTGCTCGGCACGGTGACGGCGATCGGCGGCGGGACGATCCGCGACGTGCTGCTCGACCGGCACCCGCTGTTCTGGCTGATCGACCCGGCGTATCTGGTGGTGATCATCGCCTCGGCGCTGATGACGGTGTCGTACGTCCGCTGGCGCCCGCCGCCGGCGGCCACCCTGCTCTACGCCGACGCCGTGGGTCTGGCGATGTTCGCGATCACGGGGGCACAGATCGCCGAGCGTCAGGGGCTGCCGCCGCTGTCGTGCATCGTCCTCGGCACGATCACGGGCGCCGCGGGCGGCGTGGTGCGGGACGTCCTGAGCGCCGAGATCCCGCTCGTGCTCCGGCGAGGAAATCTTTACGCGAGTGCCGCGATCGCCGGCACGTCGCTGTATTTCCTTCTTTCGGCGGCCGGCGTCCGACATCCGGTTTCCGATCTGGCGGGAATGGCCCTCGTGGCGGCGGTGAGGCTGGCGTCGATCGCGTTTGGGCTACAGCTTCCCGTATTCGCGCTGGAAGGCGATGGTGTTCCGGCGCAGCGGGATCGAACGTCCTGATCCCGAAGTTCGTAGTTCGTTCGTGGCGTCGTCCTGATGGCTGGACGAAAAGACTTACCCATACCCTCATCGATACCGGTATGACCAACAGCAGACTCGCCCGCACGGCGGCGGCGCTTCTCGGTCTCGCGGCGTTCGCCGCGTGCTCCAAGAGCTCCACGTCGACCAGCACGGCCCCCGCGCCGGCTACGTCGCAGGCCAATGCCCGCCCGGCCGGCAACACGGCCGCGGCCAAGCCCTACACCGCGGCGATGGTCGCGGAAGGCGACTCGATCTTCCACGCCCGCGGCTGCAAGAATTGCCACGGCATGGACGCCAATGGCGCCGCGAACGGCCCGGACCTCGTGAAGCCGGCCAAGTTCCTCCACGTGGACGGCTCGTATCAGAGCTTCGTCGACATCATCACGAGCGGCGTCCCGGCCGACAAGATCAAGGATCCTGCGCACAAGATCCCGATGTCCGGCATGGGCGGCCGTCCGACCCCGCTCTCGGCCGACCAGATCAAGGCGGTGGCGGCGTACGTGTACAACCTGAACCACTCCTGAGGATCGGGGATCGGGATTCGGGATACGAGAAACGGCACACCGAGCTTTGCCCGGTGTGCCGTTTTCTTTTTTACGATCCTAGAATCCCGATCCCCGATCCTATGCCGCGCAGTACTTATTGAACGCATTCACCAAATCATGCGCGATCTCGTCGGCGGAGCGGCTTTCGATCTGCCAGCGCTCGAGCATGAAGACGAGCTCTCCGTCCTTGAGTAGGCCGATCTGCGGCGACGAGGGCGGGTAGCCGGTGAAGTAGCTGCGCGCGCGATTCGTCGCGTCGGCGTCCTGACCGGCGAAGACGGTCGTGGCGAGATCGGGCTTGATCGGATTCTGGAGCGCGATCGCCACGGCGGGGCGCGCCATGCGCGCCGAGCAGCCGCAGACAGAGTTCACGACGACGAGCGTCGTGCCCTTGGTGTTCTTCAGGGTCTCGTCGACTTCCTCGGGAGTGCGCAGCTCTTTCACGCCGAGTCGCGTGAGCTCCTGGCGCATGGGGGTGACGAGGCGTTCGTCGTACATCTGTTGGGGCAAGCGCATAAGAAGATCGAGTTCCGTGTTTGTGACGGCGGCGTAAGACAGTAATAGCGAGTGGTCGCTCGGCTGAGTGGGTAGGGACTGGGGGTTAGGGGTTAGATCAACCGATCCCCGATGCTCGCTCCCCCTCTACTCGTCGCGGACCAGTGCAAGAATCGCGGCTTGCGGGACGACGAGGTAGCGGTCGCCTTCGAAGGTGATCTCGACGGCGGCTTTGCGGAAAAAGAGGGCGTAGTCGCCCTTCTTCGCCTGCATGGGAACGAACCGCGTCGCGCGGTCTGGGGCGCGCCAGGGCTCGTCGCCGCCGACGGAGTCGGGGCTGGGCATGGGAAGGCCGGGGCCGCAGGCGAGGATCGTTCCGCCCTGCACCGCCTGGTTGTCCATCGCCGTCGGCGGAAGGTAGAGGCCGACGTTCGTACGCTCCTCGCCCTCTTCGACGCGTACGAGCACGCGGTCGCCGACGACGATGAGCTCCTTGTCACGCTTGATCATGCTATCTCGCTCCGAGTGCTCAGGTGCTTGTCGAGTGTGCTACTCGGAAAGATATGGGTCGGCAGAAGGGAGCGGGACCGTGGCGCGCCGCGGACGCGTGAGGCGGAACACCGGATAGCTGATCACCACGAGCGCGAGCGCGATGAGGCTGTTGCGACGGTCGCCGACGATCGCGCTCCCGAGAAATGCCAGGGATCCGACGAGCACGAAGCCGGTCGTCCACGGATGGCCGACGGCGCGGTACGGGCGCGCGGCGTTCGGCTCGCGCCGGCGCAGCAGGAACACGGCGATGAACGAGAGCGTGTACGAGCCGACGAAGAAGAACGCGGCGATCGCGATGATGTCGTTGAAGGTGCCCGACGCGAGGAAGCCGAGTGTGACGAGCGCGCCGGCAACGATCGCGGGCACCGGCGCGCCGGCCGCATTCACGCGCGTCGCGGGACGCAAACCGAGTCCATCGCGGCTCATCGAGAAGATCACGCGCGACGCCATGAGCAGACAAGCGTTCACCGCACTCGGCAGCGACGCCACGACGACGAGGCGCACGAGGAGCTGGCCGTTCGCGCCGAACAGCGCGCTCGCGACGGTGCCAGCGGCGAGCGGCGATCCGGCCAGCGCCTCGAGCGGGACGGCGCGCACGAATGCGATGTTGATGAGGATGTAGATCGTCGCGACGCTGAGCAGCCCGTAAAAGCTCGAGCGCGGGATCTCGCGTCCCGGATCTCCGAGCTCTTCGGAGAAGTAGATCGGTGCCGACCAGCCGTCGTAGGCGTAGATCACCGCCTGCGCGGCGAGGAGAAACGCGACGAATCCGGTCACCGTGGGCGGTGCGGCCGCGACCGGCCGGACGGCGTCGTCGCGTCCGACGAGCAGGCAGGCGAGGATGAGCACGAGCAGCGCGACCGCTTTCGCGACGCTCGTGATGCGCTGCGCGCGATCGCCGAGCGCGGTGCTCCTAATTAGTAACAAAGTGAAAATAATTACGATCGCAAAGGCGATCGGCAGCGCCGCGCGCGGCGGCCACCCCAGCAGCGCGGCCGCGCTCTCGCCGAACACCATCGAGATCGCCGCCAGCGACGCGCCGCTCGAGATCCACTCCATCCATCCGACGACGAAGCCGGCGTAGTCGCCGAAGGCATGGCGCGCGAACACGTACTGTCCGCCGCTCGACGGGAGCATGGTCCCGAGCTCGGAGAGCGCGTTCGCGCCCAGGAACGCGTACGTCGCGCCGATCACCCAGATCCCGACGAACAGCCACGGATTGGGAAGCAGCGATGCGATGTCGCCGGGCGTGCGCAGAATTCCGCCGCCGATCGTATTGCCCACGGTCACCGCGAGGCCGAACCACAGGCCGAGGATTCGCAGCAGGCGCATGGGATATCCTGCGGCGCCGACGGCGAGAGCGCCAGAGCGGGAGACGAGAGACGAGGCACGGGTCACGGGATCGTCTGTTTGGATCCCGTTCCCCGTGCCTCCCCTCTCGTTCCCTTCGCTCGTGTAATCCTGTTACC
>CBHWBX010000152.1:0-9223 GCA_966111935.1 uncultured Gemmatimonadaceae bacterium | reverse complement strand
AACGGCGCGAAAGTCCGAGGCGGCACGAAGGGCGGCGCGGCGTGACTGCGTAGAGCGGTCATTCGACAAGACGTCATCCCGAGCGGAGCGAGGGATCTACCGTCACTGTTGTGGGGCTGGTCTCCCTGCAACGACAGAAGATCCCTCGCGTTCGCTCGGGATGACAAGGCTCACGTTGCCGCCCTAACGCCCCGCCGCCCTTCGCGCCTCTCCCGCCGTTCGGGACTTCGCGCCGTTTGGGAATTCGCGCCGTTAGCTCACCCCCTTCGCGCCGTCACACCACCACCACCACCACGGCCTCGGCCAGCTCTCGAATTCGAACGGGAATCGGATCCCGAATCCACTTCCACACCCCTAAACGGGAATGGATGTTGCGACGATACCCGCGTCGCTGCGCACTTCGCGAACCCGCTCCCAGCACCATGTCCCAAAGAAAAACCGAGCGCCGCACATCGGCGCGACGCGTCGAGTATCTCCTCATCGAATGCGTCACGCCGGAGCTCGACGCCGGCCGGTATCCCGTCAAGCGTATCGTCGGTGACGTCGTCACGGTCGGCGCCGACGTGATCAAGGAAGGCCACGACCAGCTCGCGGCGCGCGTCGCCTACAAGGGACCCGGCGACGCCGGCTGGACGTACGCGCCGATGACCTACGAGTACGACACCGATCGCTGGACCGGACACTTCCCGGTCGATCGCATCGGCCGGTGGACCTTCACGGTCGAAGCCTGGACCGATCGCTTCGGCACCTGGCGCTCCGAGCTTCGGAAGAAGGTCAACGCCGGCCAGGACGTCCAGCTCGAGCTCTCCGAAGGCGCGCAGTTCGCGCGGACCGCGGCGCGCTCCGTCAAGTCCGCGCCGGCGAAGGCATCGCTCCTCATGACGGCGAAGCTGCTCGACGACCGTCGCGACACTGCGATCGAAAAACGCATCCAGCGCGCGCTCGACGACGATCTGCTGGCGCTCATGAACGAGCATCTCAAGCCGACGGATCTCACGCGCTACCTGCGCGACCTCGACGTCTACGTCGATCGTGAAGAGGCGCGGTTCGCGGCGTGGTACGAGATGTTCCCGCGCTCGCAGACGAGCCCCGAAGACGCCGCGACCGGTGACCTGCACCACGGCACCTTCGTCGACGCCGCCGCGCGCCTGCCGCGCATCGCCGAATTGGGCTTCGACGTCGTGTATCTGCCGCCGATCCATCCGATCGGCCACACCTTCCGAAAGGGAAAGAACAACTCGCTGACCGCCGAGCCGGACGACGTCGGCAGTCCGTGGGCGATCGGCAACGAGGAGGGCGGCCACACGGCGATCGATCCCGCGCTCGGCACGATCGGCGACTTCGACCAGTTCGTGAAGACCGCGAAGGATCTCGGGATGGAGATCGCGCTCGACTACGCGCTTCAGTGCTCGCCCGATCATCCGTGGGTGAAGGAGCATCCGGACTGGTTCCACATCCGCGCCGACGGGACGATCAAGTACGCCGAGAATCCGCCGAAGAAGTATCAGGACATCTATCCCCTGAACTTCTGGTGCGCCGATCGCCAGGGACTATGGAACGCCTGTCGCGACGTGCTGCGCTACTGGATCGATCATGGCGTGAAGATCTTCCGCGTCGACAACCCGCACACCAAGGCGATGGCCTTCTGGGAGTGGGTGATCCGCGACATCCAGAGCGACCATCCCGACGTGATCTTCTTCGCCGAAGCGTTCACGCGACCCAAGCGCATGAAGGCGCTCGCGAAGCTCGGCTTCACGATGTCGTATACGTACTTCACGTGGAAGAACACCGACTGGGAGCTGCGGCAGTATCTCGAGGAGCTCACCCAGGGGCCGATGGTCGAGTACTATCGCGGCAACTTCTTCGCGAACACGCCCGACATCCTCAACGAGTATCTCGTCACCGGCGGGCGGCCGGCGTTTCGCATCCGCCTGGTGCTCGCGGCGACGCTCCTGCCGCTCTACGGGATCCACAGCGGCTACGAGCTCTGTGAGAACGTCCCCGTGCACCCGGGAAGCGAGGAGTATCTCGACTCGGAGAAGTATCAGCTCCGTCCGCGCGATTACGACGCGCCCGGCAACATCAACGACGACATCGCGCTCATCAACCGCATTCGTCGCGAGCAGCCGGCGCTCCAGCAGTACGCCAATCTCACCTTCCACACGAGTGAGAACCCGGCGATCCTGTTCTATCGCAAGGCGTATCGCGGCCGCGACGTCCTCGTCGCCGTGACCACCGATCCGCACCATCCACAGGAGACGATGGTTCACGTGCCGATCCACGACCTCGGCATCGACGACGAGCAGGATTACGTCGTCCACGACCTCCTCACCGGCGCGCGCTACACCTGGCGCGGCGTCCGCAACTTCGTTCGCCTCGACCCTCACTCCCAGCCGGCGCACGTGTTTCTCGTCGAGCCGGCGTCAGCCTCATGATCGACAACGACGCACTGTGGTACAAGGACGCCATCATCTATCAGCTCCACGTCAAGAGCTATCGCGACTCCACGGGCGACGGCTTCGGTGACTTTCGCGGGCTGATCGAGAAGCTCGACTACATCCAGCAGCTCGGCGCGAACACGATCTGGTTGTTGCCGTTCTATCCGTCGCCGCTCAAGGACGACGGCTACGACATCGCGTCGTACGAGGAGATCAATCCGACGTACGGCACGATCCAGGACTTCCGCGCCTTTCTCGAGGCGGCGCACGAGCGCGGCATCCGCGTCATCACCGAGCTCGTGATCAACCACACCTCCGACCAGCATCCGTGGTTCCAGCGCGCGCGCCGCGCGCCCAAGGGATCGCCGGAGCGCAACTGGTACGTGTGGAGCGACGATCCGAACAAGTTCGCCGGCACGCGCATCATCTTCACCGACACCGAGAAGTCGAACTGGAGCTGGGATCCGGAAGCGCAGCAGTTCTACTGGCATCGCTTCTTCAGCCATCAGCCCGACCTCAACTTCGACAATCCTGAAGTCCTCGAAGCGGTGATCAACGTCATGCGCTTCTGGCTGCGCATGGGCGTCGACGGCCTCCGTCTCGACGCGATCCCGTATCTCATCGAGCGCGAAGGCACCAACTGCGAGAACCTTCCCGAGACGCACGGCGTGCTCAAGGCGCTGCGCGCCGCGCTCGATGCGGAGTTCCCGGGGCGCATCTTCCTCGCCGAAGCGAACCAGTGGCCGAGCGACGTGCGTCCGTACTTCGGCGACTCCGACGAATGCCATATGGCGTTCCACTTCCCGGTGATGCCACGCATGTACATGGCGATCCGCAAGGAAGACCGGACGCCGATGGTCGACATCATGCGCCAGACCCCGGAGATCCCGCCCGACTGCCAGTGGGCGATCTTCCTGCGCAACCACGACGAGCTCACGCTCGAGATGGTGACCGACGAAGAGCGCGACTACATGTATCGCGAGTATGCGCGCGATCCGCGGATGCGCATCAACGTCGGCATCCGTCGCCGCCTTTCGCCGCTCATGGAGAGCGGCCGCCGACAGATCGAGCTCATGAACGCGCTCCTCATGTCGATGCCCGGCACGCCGATCATCTACTACGGCGACGAGATCGGCATGGGCGACAACATCTACCTCGGCGATCGCAACGGCGTGCGCACGCCGATGCAGTGGAGCGCCGACCGCAACGCCGGCTTCAGTGAAGCCGACACCGCGGCGCTCTTCTCGCCGCTCATCGTCGATCCGCCGTACGGCTATCACACGGTGAACGTCGTCGCGCAGGAGCGCGTGCCGACGTCGCTGCTGCGCTGGATGCGCCGCCTCATCGCGGTGCGCCAGCAGTACAAGGCGTTCGGCCGCGGCAGCTGGGAAGCGCTCGACGCCGCGAACCGCCGCGTCCTCGTCTTCATCCGACGCTACAAGGACGAGACGATCCTCTGCGTGAACAACCTGTCGCGCTTCGCGCAGTACGTGGAGCTCGACCTGCGCGAGTTCCAGGGGATGCTGCCGCTCGAGCTGTGGAGCAAGAACGTGTTCCCGCCGATCGGCGAGCTGCCCTACCTGCTCACCCTGGGACCGCACAACTTTCTCTGGTTCCGCATTCTTCATCCCGAGCAGGCGAAAGAGTATCAACGGGCGACCTGATGGCCGAGTCCTCGCAGGCTGATCTTCTCGCGTTCCTTCACAAGCAGCGCTGGTTCGGCGCCAAGGGCGCCGCAACGAGCGACGCCCGCGTCATCGATTCGGTCGTCGTCCCCTGGGGCGACGGCCGCTTCGCCATCGCCCGCGTCGCGGTGAAGGTCGGGGACAGCGACCGGTGCTATCAGCTCGCCGTCGCCGCCGACGGATCACGGCTCGACGTCACCGACGACGAGTCGTTTCGCCGCGGCCTCGTCGATGCGCTCCAGCGTGGTGCATCCTCGGAGACGAACGGCCTGCGCTGGATGGCCGAGCCGACGCCCGGCACGGCGCCGATCGCGGACGTCGCGACGAAGCTCGGCTCGGCCGAGCAGTCGAACACCTCGCTGATCGTCGGCGACCGCGCGATCGTCAAGCTGTTTCGCATGCTGCGTCCGGGGATCCATCCCGACGTCGAGGTCACGCGCTTTCTCACGACGCGCGCCGGCTTCACGAACACGCCGCGGCTGCTCGCCGAAGCGTCGCTCGAGAAGGGAAGCGAGATCATGACGGCGGCGATGATGCAGGAGCTCGTCCCCGGCGCGACCGATGCGTGGAGCTATGCGCTCGAGCGCGGACGTCCGTACTTCGCCGCGCCGAAGGGACGCGATCTGCCGAACGCGTTCGTCGACGACGCGCGCAAGCTCGGCGAGATCACGCGGGCGATGCATGACGCCCTGGCGAGCGACGAGGTGGATCCCGCGTTCGCGCCCGAAGACGTCGAGCCCGAGGATCTCGATCGCTGGGCGCATCGCGCCCAGCAGATGATCCGCGACTCGATCGTGCTGCTCGAGCGCGCGATCACGACGCCGGAGTTTCCGAAGGAGCGTCTCCCCGAAGCCCAGGCATTGATCCGTCGCCGCGATCACTACCTCGGCTGGATCAACGAGATCGACGACACGATTGGTGACGACGTCGGCCAGCGCATCCGCGTGCACGGCGACTATCACCTCGGCCAGGTGCTCCGTTCGTCGACGCGCGAGTTCATGGTGATCGACTTCGAGGGCGAGCCGTCGCGCTCACTCGACGAACGCCGTGAGAAGACGTCCGCCCTGCGCGATGTCGCCGGCATGCTCCGCAGCTTCGGCTACGCGGCCGCGACACTCGCGATGTCCGTCGAGAGATCTCACGACGTGGCCACACGCGAGATCCGCGTCGGCCGCTGGGAGCGCGACGTCCGAACCGCATTCCTCGACGGCTACCTCGCGTCGTCGAACGACGAAGACGCCGGCTTCCTCCCCGAAGATCCGAAGCACGTCCGCCAGCTCATCACGTTGTTCGAAGCCGAGAAGGCTTTCTATGAGCTCGCGTACGAGCTGAACAACCGCCCGTCGTGGGCGTGGATCCCCATGCGCGGGATCACGAAGCTGTTTGTTGGTTAGTCGGATCTCTCTGAGGGCCGACGGTCCGGTCGTTGGGATGGTTGGACGGCTTTCCTTCGAAGAACAATCCCGGGACTAACCAGGATTCTGGGATGAAAAACGAACGGCGAAACCCATTGATTGGAGTTTCGCCGTTTGCCGTTCATCCAAGAATCATGGTTGATCTCAGGATCCTTTTTTCAGAGTCAGCCGTCGAACTGTCCCCCGGTATGTCCCGTCGGACCTGTTGCAGCACCGCCCTATTGGAACGTGTTGCACTGGCGCGCATCCCCGGTATCGAACCCGCGACGGAACCAGCTCGCGCGCTGCGCTGACGAGCCGTGCGTGAACGATTCCGGCACGACGCGCCCCGTTGCTTCGCGCTGGAGACGATCGTCGCCGACCGCGGCCGCGGCGCGCAGGCCGTCTTCGAGATCGTTCGGATCGAGGATGTTCTCGTTCTGCATCTCGTGTCCGAACACACCGGCCAGGCAGTCCGCCTGTAGCTCGAGCCGCACCGACAGCTCGTTCGCCTGATCCGAGTTCGCCTGCTGTGCGCGACGCACGCGTTGATCGAGGCCGGCGAGATGCTGCACGTGGTGTCCGAGCTCGTGCGCGATCACGTACGCCTGCGCGAACTCGCCCGGCGCGCCGAAGCGCGTGCGCAGGTCGTCGAAGAACGAGAGATCGATGTACACCTTCTCGTCGTTCGGGCAGTAGAACGGACCCATCGCCGTCTCGCCGGTGCCGCAGCCCGTATCCGTTCCGTCGCGGAAGAGCACGAGCTTCGCATCGTGCCAGCGCGCGCCGAGCTGCTGCGGCTCGAGACGCGACCACACCGACTGCGCCGAATCGAGCACGAACGACACGAACTGCACTTCGCGCGCTTCGTCCGGCGACTGGCTCGCCGGCGGCGCGATCTCTCCGGGCGCCGTCTGCGGATTCCGCTGCTCGCTCGATCCCCCTCCGACGAAATCGCGTCCGAAGATCAGACTGAGTACGAGCAGGACGATCGTCCCGCCGATCCCCATCGGCGCCATCCCGCCGCCGAATCCCCCCGACGAACCGCGCCGATCCTCGATGTTCTTGCTCGTTCCACCCGGTGTCCAACGCATGCGCTCTTCTCCTCAGCTCGAGCCAACGGTGGGGAGAAAAAGCAAGAACCGGCCCAATCACGAGTTCGTCGCGATGCGCCGAACAAACTGTTATCCCTGGCCGCCCGCCTTCGCCCGCTCCCGCACCAGCTTCCACGTCCGCCAGAGCGCCATCGACAGCACGATGCCGCCGAAGCCGAAGAGAATCAGCAGATAGGCGACCGGGCCGCCGTCGTGAATCGCCGCATTGATCCCGATCCAGCCCCACACGACGCCGAACAGGGCCGCGGCGACGGCGAGCGCCGGGACGATTCTATAGGAGAGACCGCGCATCCCCCGAATCTACGCGAGCGGACGCGACATCACGTAGTCGCGTTGGAGGTCGTCGCCGAGCTGAAACGTCTTCGCGCCGACGCGCGTGAAGCCCTGGCGCTCGTAGAACGCGATCGCCCGCGGGTTTTGCTCCCACACCGCGAGCCACAGCACATCGCAGCCGCTCCGCGTCGCATGCTCGACGCACGTCTCCATGAGCCGTTTGCCAAGGCCGGTGCCATGCATCGGCTGATCCGCATAGATGCGCTCGACCTCGGCCGGCTTCCGCCCCTGCACACCCTCGGTGGTGCTTCCGACGAGCATGAACGTGTACCCGACCAGCGTCCCGTTCTCGTCCTCGGCGACCCACGCCGCCCGATCCGGATGCTCCAGTTCTGCCCGCTGCTTCTCCGGCGTAAATGCATGCGCCAGATAGTCTTGCATGTTTGATGCAGTATTGCTGGGCCCGAATGTTTGTTCGAACAAGCGCGCGGCGAATGCGCTGAGCGCGGCGGCGTCGGCTACGGTCGCACGGCGAAGTGTGATCGGCATGCGCTGAAGTCTAGCGTGCGCCATCCTGCCAATGTGATGGGGCGCACGTCTTGCGATGGCCCCACGTCCACCCAACAGACGTTTGCCGATGCAGGACGCGTGGGCCCTCGAGAAGGGCGCACAACTACAATCCGACGACAGCGTTCGCTTTTCCCTCTGGGCACCGTTCGCACGCGAAGTGAGCGTGCGCGTTCACTCGGGCCCGGCTAGCGGCGATTACCGTATGCACCGCGTGCAGCACGACGGCGGATGCGACGTGTTCGTCGTCACGGTGCCGGACGTCGGCGCGGGCGCGGACTATGTCTTTCTCGTCGACGGATCCGAGCTTCCCGATCCGGTGAGCCGATGGCAGCCGGACGGCGTGCACGGCCCGTCGCGCGTCGTCGATCCCGGCGACTTCGAGTGGACCGACCTTGGCTGGCGCGGCATCGCGCGTGAGTCGCTCGCGATCTACGAGTTGCATGTCGGCACCTTCACCGAAGAAGGCACCTTCGCCGCCGTGATCCCGCGCCTCGCCGAGCTCGCCGACCTTGGCGTCACGGCGATCGAGATCATGCCGGTCGCGCAGTTTCCCGGAACACGCAACTGGGGATACGACGGCGTCGATCTCTACGCGGTGCAGAACAGCTACGGCGGTCCGCACGAGCTGCGTCGTCTCGTCGACGCCGCGCATGCGCACGGACTCGCGGTGCTTCTCGACGTCGTCTACAACCACGTCGGTCCGGAGGGGAACTACCTCGACCGGTTCGGTCCGTACTTCACCGACAAGTACCGCACGCCGTGGGGACGCGCGCTCAACGTCGACGATGCCGACTCCGACGAAGTGCGTCGCTTCATCGTCGACAACGCGCGCTACTGGATCGCCGAGTACCACATCGACGGCCTGCGGCTCGATGCGGTGCACGGCATCTTCGACTTCGGCGCGACGCACCTGCTCCAGGACATCGCCGCCGCCGTGCACGCGCTCGGCGAGGAGCTCGGACGCCGCACGCTCGTCATCGCCGAGAGTGACTTGAACGATCCGAAGCTGTTGCGTCCAGTCGCGCAGCACGGCTACGGGCTCGACGCGCAATGGAGCGACGACTTTCACCACGCGGTGCACGCGCTGCTCACCGGCGAGACGAGCGGCTACTACGCCGACTTCGGCGGTATCGCCTGCGTCGCCGACGCGTTTCGTGAGCCGTTCGTCTACAGCGGACAGCACTCGACCTTTCGGCGGCGGCGCCACGGCGCGTCTTCGGCCGGTCTGCCGCGCGGTTGCTTCGTCGTCGCGACGCAGAATCACGATCAGGTCGGAAATCGCGCGACCGGTGAACGGCTGTCGACGCTCGTCGACCCGCCGCGTCTTCGCATGGCCGCCGCGATGCTGCTGCTGTCGCCGTACGTCCCGCTCCTCTTCATGGGTGAGGAATACGGCGAGACGAACCCCTTTCAGTACTTCGTCGATCACGGCGACAGCGAGCTCGTCCGGGCCGTCCGTGAAGGACGCCGGCGGGAGTTCGAGTCGTTCGCCTGGGGCGGCAACGTGCCCGATCCGGCATGCCCGGAGACCTTCGCCCGGTCGCGTCTGGACTGGTCGCGGGCGACCCGGGACGGCCATTCGGGTCTTCGCGCGCTCCACCGCGACCTCCTCGGCGCGCGGTGCGCGATCGCCGAGCTTCGGCCGGGACTCCATCCGCCGCGCGTCACGACGGGTGAGCCGGGCTGGATCGCCGTCGAGCGTCCGACGACGCTCGCCCTCTTCAATTGCTCGAACCAGTCGGCGCGGA
>CBHWBX010000151.1:0-9233 GCA_966111935.1 uncultured Gemmatimonadaceae bacterium | reverse complement strand
CCGCGCGGCGAGATGCACGGCGGCCGGATTGGCGTCGATGATCCGTTGGTCGTCGTCGGTGATGAACACCGCGTCGCTCACGCACGCGAACATCCGACGCAGGCGCAGCTCGCTCTCCTCGAGGGCGAGCTCGGCGCGGCGGCGCTGCCAGCGGTCGCCGGCGCGCGCGATGCTCGCGACGAGATTGTCCGGATGCACCGGCTTCACGAGGTAATCGTAGCTCTGCTCGCGGAGCGCCCGCACGGCGCTGTCGACGCTCGCATGGCCGGTCAGGATCACGACCTCGATGAGTGGCGCGATGTCGCGCAGCCGCGAGACGAGCTCGATCCCGTCCATGTCCGGCAGCTTCAGATCGATCAGCGCGATCGCCGGCGGCCCGTCGCTCCCTTCGGCCGCGGTCAGGCACTCGCGTCCGGTCGCCGCCCCCACGGGATCGTAGCCCTTGAAGCGAAGGATGTCGCCGATCGTGCGGAGCATCTGCGAGTCGTCGTCGACGACCATCACCGGTAAGCGCTCAGGCATTGAACGCTTCCTCGAGCAGCACGATCAGCTCGGACGGGTCGAAGGGTTTGCGCAGAGTCGCGCGAGCGTGCTTCGAGATCCCCTGCTCCTCGCTCTCGCGAATCGTCACCTCCGATCCGCTGTAGAGAATCAGCACCACCGAGGGATCGGCGCGATGGATCGCGAGCACCGACGTCGCCGGATCGATGCTGTCGAGGCGCATGTCGAGAAGCACGACCCCCGGCGCCTTCGCCGCGAGCAGCACGAGCGCGTCGCGTAGGGTTTCGGCGCGCAGCACCGAGAAGCCGTGATGCTTGAGCACGTCGGACATCGTCGCGAGGAACGCCGGGTTGTCGTCGACGAGGAGGACTCGGCGCGGCGGATCAGCGACGGTGTCGAGCATCTGGATCAGCCCGGGCACGGCGAGCGGCTTCGAGAGGATCCGCACGGCGCCCTGGCGCTCGGCGTCAGCGAGGAGCTCGGCGGTCGAGTAGGCCGTCATGAGCATCACGGGAAGCGTCGGCCGCTCCTCGCGAATGATGCGCAGCGCGTCGACGCCGGTCATGCCACCCATGCGGACGTCCATGAGAATCACGTCGACCTCGGCGCCGCCGCGAAGGTACTCGAGCGCGTCTTCGCCGGAGTTGACGCCGTGCACGTCCCACCCGCGCATGCGCAGGATGTCGCTGAGGGTGCGCACCATCAGCACCTCATCGTCGACGATGAGGATGCGTCGTTGGCGATCCGTCATAGTGCAGCCGTGGGGAGCGCGAGCGAGAACGTCGTACCGCTGCCGACGCGCGTCTCGAACCACAGACGCCCGCCGTTGTTCTCGGCAAGCATGCGCGAAACCGAAAGGCCGAGGCCAAGGCCTTTCGCCTTGGTCGTGTAGAGCGGCTCGAAGATTCGGCGCGCGACTTCCTCGGGCATCCCGGGCCCGGTATCCTGGACCTGAAGCACGGCGGTCTCCGTCCCGTCGGCGTACGCGCGGAGTCTCAGCGTTCCGCCATCGGTACCCATCGCCTGGACGGCGTTCGTGAGCAGATTGAGAAGCACCTGGCCGATCTGGACGCTGTCGACCTCGACGTGCGGCACGGTGGGAGGGATGTCCCACACGATGTTGACGCCGTTCACCGTGCCGAGTCGCTCGGTCTGCTGGCGCGCGAGATCCTCGATGCGCACGGGTGCGCGCGACGCCGGCTTGGTGCGCGCGTAGTCGAGCAGGTCGGCGACGATCTTCTCGCAGAGAAGGATCTGATTCCTGAGGATCCCGACGTAGTCGCGGACCATCGGATTGTCCTGCGGCACGACGGCATCGAGCACGTAGAGCGCGTTCGTCATCACGCCGAGCGGATTGCGCAGCTCGTGACCGACGCCGCCGGCGAGCTGGCCGAGCGTCGCGAGGCGCTCCTTCTTCATGAGTTCTTCCTGTGCCGCGCGCAGCTCGGCGAGCGCCATCTCGAGCTCACTGGTTCGCGCGCGCACTTGCTGTTCGAGCTCGTCGTGGTGCGTGCGGATCTCGTCGGACATGCGGTTGAACGCGATCGCGGCGCGTCCGACCTCGTGGTTCGAGGTCTCTCCGCCGACGCGCACCGAGTAGTTGCCGCGCGAGAGCGCGTCGGAGGCGGTGGCGAGCTCCTGGAGCGGAACGGTCACGCGCAGGATCGCCCACCAGGCGATCGCCGCGCCGATGGCGACGACGATCACGGCGAGCAGCGCGAGGCGTCGAACGATCTCGCTCGCCGGCTCGATCGCGATCGCTCTCGGCTGCACGAGCGAGATCGCCCACGGCGTTCTCGCCACCGGCACGAACGCCGCGAGCGTGTCCGGGTTGGCCGGCGGCGCGCTCCCGCCGGTGTGCGCGGAGACGCCGGTCGGGCGAGCGAAGTCGGTCCAGAGGCTGCCGTCGGCGTTGCCGATGCGCACCGAGACGCCCTGACCGACGAGCCCTCCGATGACGTCGACGTTCGTTGCCGCGCCGATCATGTCGCGCACGAGCACCAGACGCCCGACCGTATCCGTCCCGGCGACGAGCGGTGCGGCGAACGCGTACCCCGCGGTATCGCCGTGCGCGAGGAAGGGGCTCACGCCATAGGTGGGCGCGCGCTGCGCACGAGCGGCAGCGACCGGCGACCCCGCGACGAGCGTCTGGCCGCCGCGCCGCTCGAGGATCACCGCGGCATTCTGTGGATTGCTGCCGCGAATGCTGTCGACGCCCGCCTGCGCATTGGGCGCCGGGCGTCCGGCGATCCAGTCGGCGAGCGCGGGGACCCGCAGCACGCGCTGCGCGTCGTTGAAGCTGCGTCGAACGGAAGGCTCGAGGAGCGCGGCGATCCGCTGGCCTGCGGAGTGGAGGCGCTCGACCGCGGCGGCGGTGACGGATGCCCGCACGGCGCGATAGGCTGTGACGACGACTCCGCCGGTACAGGCCGCGAGCAGTAGGGCTACCATCATCGGTAGGCGGACGCGCAACGGCGCGAATCGGCGAAGCATGCGTCAGTTGTTGGGGTGGGTCATGCCAACATTCCAAGCGTGCTGAGCGCCGTCAAATACGAGATCCAGATTTTTACTATCTAAATCTCAGATGATTAGATGCATCTAATCTTCCGGGTTCGGCGGGCGCGCAATGTGGGCCAGCCGCCCTGATCCGACTTGTAGCAGTCTGAAGAATGCGTACGCGGCTGCATTCACCGGCTGATCGCCAAGGAAGGAGACGGCCATCTCCCACGTGCCGATCGAGGGGCGAAACGGAACGAGCGAGACGCCGGGCGGAATATCGAACGCGAGATCCGGCAGGATCACGACGCCGGTGTGCTCGGCGACGAGCTGCAAGGCGAGCGTGAGATTCGCCACTTCGACGACCGTGCTGCGCGTGATCTTCGCGTCGGTCAGCGCGCGATCGGTGAGCGTCCGCACGACCCAATCCGAAGGGAGGTCGAGGATTTGCTCACCGTCGAGTGCGTCGATCGACACACTTTGCCGTGCCGCGAGCGGGTGATCGGTGGCGCAGGCGACGAGGAGCTGCGCGCTCGCGAGCGCCAGCGTCCCGATCCCCTGCGCGGGGCGTCGCGCACCGATCACGAGGTCGAGCGAGCCGTCGCGCAGACGCTCGTTCGGATCGCCTCCGACCTCGGAGATGTACAGCGAGACGTCGGGGTTCGCGAGATGAAATCGTTGAATGAGCCGCGGCAACTGAAGGAAGCGCGGAAATGCACGCGCGATCCCGATGCGCAGATGGCCGCCGAGGGCGCTCTGGCTCGCGATCGCCGCAGCGCGACCGGCGGCAACGGCGGAGAGCGCGCGCCGCGCTTCGAGCAAGAGGGCGTGTCCTGCCGCGGTCAACTGCACGTTGTGCTTCGACCGGCTGAAGAGCTGCACCCCGAGATCCCGCTCGAGCGACGCGATCGAGTGTGAGATCCCCGATTGCACGATGTTCATCCGGCTCGCGGCGCGGGTGAAGCTTCCGTCTTCCGCAACGGCGACGAAGTGCGAGAGCTGCCTGAGGTCCATCTGCTTCCCCTGCTTCGGTGGTCGTTGCACGGCGTGTCCCGAAATGCGCGCCGCAGGGCTTCGTCTCAACGCGAGACGGACACGACGGTGGGCCCCCCATCCATATTTATGCCGTACGCCGCGCGAACGCTGAGATATCGTTCGGGATCGTGGCGAGCGAATCCCATTTGGTACGATGCCGCACTTTCCCCCCATCGTCTTCGCCATCGTCTTCGCGGCGCTCGTCGTCGCGCTGTCGGCGCTCGCGCGGAAGCTGCCCGTGCCGACGCCGATCCTTCAGCTCGTCGCCGGGCTGCTGGTCGGTCTGATTCCGAATCTGCATCTCCCCGAACTCGATCCGGACATCATCTTCTTCGCGATCCTGCCGCCGATCATCTGGTCGGCGGCGATGTTCACGTCGCCGCGCGACTTCCGACGCAACGTAGCGTCGATCGGGACGCTCGCCGTAGGGCTCGTGATCGCAACCGCAGCAGTCGTCGCGATCACGGCGCGTCTGCTCATGCCGGAGATGCCGTGGTCGATCGCCGTCGTTCTCGGCGCGATCGTCTCGCCGCCCGACGCCGTGGCGGCGACGGCGATCGTGTCGCGGCTGCGCGTGCCGCGGCGCGTGATCACGGTGCTCGAGGGCGAGAGCCTGGTGAACGACGCCTCGGCGCTCGTGCTCTATCGCACGGCGCTCGCCGCGGCAATGGTCGGCACGTTCAGCTGGGGCGAGTCGATCGTCCGCTTCTTCATCGACGCGGGCGTCGGCACGCTCGTCGGACTGCTCGTCGGATGGCTGATCATTCGCGCCGCCTGCCTGACGCGCGATCCACTCGCCGAAACGCTGCTCACCCTCGCCGGTCCGTACGTCGCCTGGCTCGGCGGCGAGACGCTGCACGTGTCGGCGGTGCTCGCCTGCGTCTCCGGCGGGTTGTACGTGCAGCAGAACCTGTCCGTCGCCGTCGGCCCGGCGTCGAGACTTCAGACGCGCATGGTCTGGGATCTCGCCGTCTTCCTGCTCAATGCGCTGGTCTTCCTGCTGCTCGGCGCGCAGTTCGGGACGATCCTCTCGCACCTCGGCGGCGCGTCGGTGGTGCGTGTGTTCATCGATGGGGCGATCATCACCGCGGTGGCGGTCGTGCTTCGTCTCGTCTGGGTTCCGGCGGTCACGCTGCTTCGGCGGCTCACCGCCGAAGGGCGCCGCGCGCCGCGGCCGCGATGGAAGGCGCTGTTCCTCGTATCGTGGACGAGCATGCGCGGCGTCGTCTCGCTCGCGACGGCGCTTGCGCTGCCCCTCGCGCTCAGCGACGGACGCGCCTTTCCGTTTCGCTCGCAGATCATTCTCATCACGATGTCGGTCATCGTGCTGACGCTGCTCGTGCAGGGACTGTCGCTGGCGCCGCTCGTGCGCTGGCTCGCGTTCGAGCCGGAGCGGCAGCACGCCGACGAAGAGCAGCTGGCGCGGCGGGAAGCGACGCGCCGTGGTGCCGAGATGCTCGAGGATCTCGCGCACGAGCCGTGGGCCGACCCGCGTGATGTCGAAGCGCTGCGCGCCGAGGTCCACGAGCGGGCCCGCGCGACCGAGCAGCACGGCGGCAGCCACGCCGGCCGCCGTCGTCTGCGTCTCGCGATGATCTCGGCCGAGCGGCGCATGCTCATTCGTCTGCGCGACGAGGACGCGATCTCCGACGAGGTGCTGCGCGAGATCGAGCAGGAGCTCGATCTCGAGGCGATTCGCGCCGGCGCCGACGAGGCGCGCGCCTACGACGGCCGCCGCCGCGGAAAACGCTAGACCTTCGCCCGCTGCTGCTCGAGCGGTGACGGAGTGCGCGTCGTGCCGTCGGGCAGCGGCTCGGTGCGGCTGAGGCGCTCGACGTCGATCGCGACGATCCCCTCCGGTCCGTTGGCGAAGATGCTCGCGAACTTCACGTCCCAGCGCCACTCGTCCCACTGATACGACGTGCGCGCGACGACGCGCGTCGAAAACGTTTCCTCGAGCGCGGTGATGAGGATGAGCAGCTCCGCCTGCGCTTCGGCGAGACGCTCCGGCGTGATCCCGGCGAGCGGGCTCGCGGCGGTGATCGGATGCACGATGGTCCAGTGGAGCGGGAACATTTCCACCGAGTCGCGCTCGAGCGTCAGCTCGTGGATGTTGCGCTCGCGCACCCCGTTGATCTCCTCGTACATCACGAGGTTCAGCTTGGCGGTGAGCTGACTGAGCTCGCCGGGCAGCAGATTGACGACGCGAAACATCACCGCGCGGCCGCCCTCGTACGGCGCGACGATCGCCGAATCGCTGAAGCCGAGCCGCATGCGCGGCCGCGTCAGTCGCGCGATCAGCACGCCGAAGGCGAGCACGATGACGATCGGTCCGACGAACGACTCGATGTCGAGCAGCCAGTTCGCCGTCGGTCCGACGACGGACATCGGTCCGGTGCCCGTCGTCGTGAACACACCGATGCTGAACGTCAGCGCGCGCAGGAACGGATCGTCGAGTCCGAGCTGCTCGGCGCCGCGAATCGCGTTGCTGCCGATCGCGGTGTAGGCGATCGCGAAGAATCCGTTGATCAGGAAGAACGCGCCGAGCATCCAGGCGAAGAACGCCGGCCAGCTCGCGGCGAGCGCGGCGAGATAGAAGCGAATGCCGCGTTGCGCGCCGAGCCCGTATTTCTTGCTGTTCGGCGTGCCGTCGCGATTGAGGAAGCGGCCGCGCGCCGACTGAACGACGACACGTCCGAAGCCGAGATCGTTGCGATCGCGCTCGTGTCGGGCGGCGAGTTCCTGCTGACTGGGGGTAGGGTTCGTCACGCTCGAAACGGTGCGAAGGGTGAGGCAGGAAAGCTATGGGACTACAGAACTAAAGAATGCTCTTGTCCGGAAGAGCCTGCCATGCCCGTGGGGGAATCGCCCTTGACGCACCTCGCGCATCGGCGCATGGTCAAAGTACAGGATGCCGCGTCGACCGCCCGGGCTCAAATCCGGCGCGAGTTGAACGACGCTGGACCGAGTCGGTGATCGCACGACACCCTGCCGCGGGGCGTAATTCGCTTCGCGAACCGGCATGTTGCCGCAATCTGCCTGGGTGCAGAGGGGGGAAGTCGCATGCGCGAATACACGGGATCGGAGATCCGCAACATTGCGGTGGTGGGACACGGGGCGAGCGGCAAGACCAGTCTGGTCGATGCGCTCGCCTTCGTGTCAGGTAGCTCGAAGCGACACGGATCGGTGAAGGACGGTACGGCGCTCACCGATCACGCCGCGGAGGAGATCGATCGCGGGTTCTCGATCAATCTTGGATGCGCCTACGCCGAATGGCTCGACACCAAGATCAATCTCATCGACACCCCAGGATATCTCGACTTTCAGGGCGACGCGGTCGCCGGGTTGGCCGCGGCGGACGGGGCGCTCGTCGTCGTGCCGGCGACGTCCGGCGTCGAAGTCGGAACCGAGCGGATGTTCCGCGAAGCCGTCGCGCGCCGCGATCCGGTGCTGTTCGTCGTCTCGATGATGGACAAGGAGCATGCGGACTTCGACCGCATCTATCAGCAGATCAAGACGCGGCTCACGACGAAGGTCATTCCCGTCGAGATTCCGATCGGCGAAGGGCCCGACTTCCACGGCGTGATCAATCTCTTCACGAAGCGCGCGCACCAGTTCAAGCGCGGCGTGAAGACGGGCGACTACGAGGAGACGGACATCCCCGCGGAAGCGAGCGCGCAGTTCGATCGCTACTACGCGGAGCTGATCGAATCGATCTCGGCGACGGACGATACGCTGCTCGAGCATTACCTCGAAGGCGGCGAGATCACGCGCGATGAAGCGATCGCCGGGATGAAGGAAGCGATGAAGCGCATGGAGCTGTTCCCGCTCTTCTGCGTGTCGGGCGAGCTCAATTACGGCACCCAGGCCGTGCTCAGCACGATCGTCGAGCTCATGCCGAACGCGTTCGAGATGGAAGAGCTGCACGCCTTCACGGGCGCCGAGGGGGACGCGACGGTCGAGATTCACGCGCAGGACGATCAGACCTGCGTCGCGCACGTCTTCAAGACGATGTCCGAGCCGCACGTCGGCGACGTGACGTTCTTCCGTCTCTTCTCTGGTACGATCAACAACGGCGACGAGCTGCACAACGCCACGCGCAGCGTCTCGGAGAAGCTCAACCATCTGTCGGTGGCGCAGGGACGCGACCGCATCGAGGTGCCGCGGCTGCATGCCGGCGACATCGGGTGCGTCGCCAAGCTGCGCAACACCCACACGAACGACACGCTCTCGACGCGGCAGCATCCGGTGCGGATGCCGCTGATCTCCTTCCCCGAGCCGACGATCAGCATGGCGGTCCATGCGCCCAATCGCGCCGACGAGGAGAAGCTCCAGGCCGGGCTTCATCGCCTGCACGACGAGGATCCGACCTTCGAGGTGCACTACAACGCCGAGACGCACGAGACGATCGTCTCCGGGCTCGGCGAGCGGCATCTCGAGGTGGCGATGTCGAAGCTGAAGAGAAAATTCAGCGTCACCGCCGAGCTGTCGAAGCCGAAGATCGCCTATCGCGAGACGCTCCGAGCGAAGGCGGAAGGGCAGGGGCGCCACAAGAAGCAGTCGGGCGGCCGCGGCCAGTTCGGCGACTGCTGGGTGCGATTCGCGCCGTTGCCGCGCGGAAGCGGCTACAAGTTCGTCGACCAGATCGTCGGCGGGTCTATCCCGCGGCAGTTCATCCCCGCGGTCGACAAGGGGATCCAGGAAGCGGCGGTGCGCGGCGTGCTCGCCGGATATCCGCTCGTCGACTTCCAGGTCGAGGTCTACGACGGCTCGTATCACACCGTCGACTCGAACGAGATGTCGTTCAAGATGGCCGGCATCCTCGCCTTCAAGGCCGTCGCGGCGAAGTGCAAGCCGGTGCTGCTCGAGCCGCTCGACGAGCTCGAGGTCGTCACCCCCGACGACTACATGGGCGACGGGCTCGGCGACCTGTCCTCACGCCGCGGCCACAGCCTCGGCACCGAGCCGAGCGACAGCGGGACCGTCATTCGCGCGGTCGTGCCCCAGGCGGAGCTGCACGGCTACGCCAGCTCGATCTCGTCGATGACGCAGGGACGCGCGCAGTTCAAGCGGCACTTCAAGGGCTATGAAGAGGCGCCGACCGACGTCGCGCAGAAGGTCGTCGAGGAGCACGCGAAGGAGGCGCAGGAGGAGGTGGCGGTGCACTGATCCTGGGATCGAGGATCGGGGATCGGGGGGGG
>CBHWBX010000150.1:0-9283 GCA_966111935.1 uncultured Gemmatimonadaceae bacterium | reverse complement strand
ATGGATGAACAGCGACGGCCGCATCGCGCGGAGATATTCCCCGGCGAGCGCGAAGTGGTAGTCCTGGATCCAAGCCATCGCGCGGCCGGTGCACCGCTCAGCTTCGTCGGCGACGGCGTGGGCGAAGCGGAGATTGACCGTGCGATAGCGCTCCCAGTACTCCGTGCGGAACTCGAAGTGCTGGATGAGCATGTGACAGAGCGGCCACAGTGCGCGATTGGCGAAGCCGTGGTAATATCCGTTGACGTCGGCATCATCGAGCCACACTCGACGCAGCGTGTACGACGGCTCGTCGGGGGGAACGGAGACACGCCCCGTCTCATCAGCGACATCGTGATCCGCGGTGCCCGAGCCCCACGCGACCCAGGTTCCGTGGGTGCGACGCATGGTGGGATCGAGCGCGGAGACGAGACCGCCGGCGGGCTGTTTGACCTCGATTCCGTGCACCCCACGCATATGCTCGTAGGGCTCGCGGTTGGAAACGAGGATGAACTTGCAATCAATCAGATACTGCGTGATGTCGGACATGGGGCAACTAGCAGCCAGCAACAGCCGTGCCCGATGCAGATCATTGCGTAACTGATGATTGGCGAATCGTTTCGCGAGCAATACGTTTTGAACCGTGGCCGAAACGATTGTGACGCGCGCACCGACGCGCATTGATTTTGGGGGCGGTTGGACCGACGTCCCGCCGTACTGTGACGAGATGGGCGGGTACGTCTGCAACCTCGCGATCGCGCGGTATGCGACCGTGTCCGTGACGCGCGGCGTGCACGACACCCAGGTGGGCGGTGGTGCGGATCGCGCGATCGCGGAAGCGGCCGCGCGCCGCTTCCGGATGCACGACGCCCGCATCGAGGTGAAGAGCGACTTTCCGATCGGCGCGGGGCTTGGCGGGTCGTCGGCGGTCGGTGTCGCGACGGTCGCGGCCCTTGCCGCCGCGCGCGGCGAGCGGATGCAGCCGTCGGCGGTGGCCGAGCTGAGCCGCGAGATCGAGATCGCCGATCTCGGCGTGCCGGGCGGTCGGCAGGATCATTATGCAGCAGCTTACGGCGGCGCGCTCGGACTGCGCTTCGGCGCCGGCCGCGTGCAGGTGCGCGAGATTCCGCTCGATGCGCGGACGCGCGGCGAGCTGGAACGCCGCTGCCTGATCATCTACACCGGCCAGAGCCGCGTGTCCGGCGAGACGATCACATCGGTGCTCGACGCGTACGCCAGACGCGACAAGAACGTCGTGAGCTCGCTCCGCAACATGAAGGAGATCGCCGAATTCATGACCGAATCGCTCGCCGCTGGCGACATCGATGCGCTCGGACGGCTCGTCGGACAACAGTGGAAGTACCAGCGCGCGCTGCACCCCGCGATCCCGACGCCGCTGATCGATGACATCGTCGAACGGGCGATGAAGGCGGGAGCGGTCGGCTGCAAGGCGCTCGGCGCGTCGGGCGGTGGATGCGTACTCGTGATCGCGTCGCGCGAGCGCGTCGATCGCGTGCGCAGCGAGATCGCACCGCACGGCGAGCTGCTTCCGTTCAAGATCGACGAGCGCGGCGTCGAACGATGCGTGTAGCGCGCGGCGACGCCGTCGCGCTCACGCGCGAGCTCGTTCGCATCGACTCGCGCAATCCGTCGCTCGCCCCCGGTGGTCCGGGAGAGAGCGTCGTCGCGGGTGCGCTCGCCGAGATTCTTGGCGAGTGGGGCTTTCGCGTCGAGCAGCATGACGCGGCGCCCGGACGCCCGAACGTCGTCGCGCGCGTCGGAACGCCGGGCGGACGCTCGTTGATGTTCAACGGCCACCTCGACGTCGTCGGCACCGACGGGATGCGGCATCCTCCATTCGACGCCGACGTGCGCGACGGACGGATGTACGGACGCGGATCGTGCGACATGAAGTCGGGGATCGCGGCGATGTGCGCGGCGGCAGTGCGCGCGGTCGACGCGGGCGTCGCCGGCGAGATCGTGATCGCCGCCGTGGCCGACGAGGAATACGAGAGCATCGGCACGCGGGCGCTGATCGAGCGCGGTGTGCGTGCGGACGCGGCGATCGTCACCGAGCCGACGCGCCTCTGCATCATGCCGTCGCACCTCGGCTTCGTGTGGATCGACGTGACCGCGCACGGCCACGCCGCGCACGGCAGCCGCTGGGAGCTCGGCGTCGACGCGATCCGTCATGCGGCGCTGTACCTCGCCGAGATGGATCGCTTCGACCGTGAAGTCCTGCCGACGCGGAGCCATCCGCTGCTCGGACGTCCGTCGATTCACGCGTCGCTGATCGAGGGCGGCACGGGGATGTCGACATATCCGGATCGGTGCACGGTGCGGATCGAGCGACGGACGATTCCCGGCGAGAGCGTCGCGCAGGTGGAGCGTGAGATGCGTGAGCTGGCGGTCGCGGCGCATCAGCGCGACGGACGCGTCGACATCGATGCGCGAGTAACGTTCGCACAGGCACCGAGCGACGTCGCGACCGACGCGCCGATCGTGCGCGCGCTGAGCGACGCCCTCGGCGCCGAAGGCGAGCCGGTGCGTGTCGAAGGGATGACCGCATGGACCGACGCCGCGCTGTTGAATGCCGCGGGAATTCCCGCGATCTGCTTCGGGCCGGGGGACATCTCCCTCGCGCACGCCGCGGAGGAGTACGTTCCTGTCGATGAGATCGAGCGCGCGGCAGCGGTGCTGGCGCGTCTCGCCGGTACCTGGTGCAGTGGAGCACAGTGAGACGATGCCGCAGCTGACGCATGCGCAGTACGAAGTCCTCGAACGGGCGGTGATCCAGGGCACCCGCGTGGTGATCGCCCGCAAGGGACGGCGCGAGCTCGTCGTCATTCCGCTCAAGCTGCATCTGCGCGACGGCCGCGAGGCTGTCGAGGCGCGCAACCCGACGACCGGACACGATCTCACGATCTACGTCGACGAGATCGATCGCCTCGAGGCTCTGACGTGATCGACGAGGATCGTCCGCTCCCGATGCTCGCGATCTTCGCCGACGAATCCTGTCTCGGCAACGGTCGCGAGGGCAGCAACCCCGGCGGGGCTGCCGGCGTCATCGAGTATCTGAGCGCGGAGACCGGCAATCTCACGCGCTTCGACTACTGGATCTCCGAAGCCGGAACGACGAACAACCGCATGGCGCTGCGCAGTGTGATCGAGGCGTTCCGCGGCATCTCGCGGAAAGGCGTGCGCTTTCGCGTGACCTTCACCAGCGACTCGCAATACCTGATCAAGGGGATGAGCGAGTGGGTGTTCGGCTGGATGTCGCGCGGATGGAAGAAGAAAGAAGGCCCGATCCTGAACCTCGAGCTCTGGCAGGAAGCGGTCGAAGTCGTGCGCGGGCACCAGGTGAGCTGGCAGTGGGTGCGTGGGCACGAAGGGCATCCGCAGAACGAGTATGCGAACGATCTCGCCGTGCGCGCGGCGCGCGAGCAGACGAGCTCGGGCGGGATTGTTGCATCACACTTCGATGAATGGCTCGCCGCCGAGCGCGCGAAGGGCCGCATGAAGATGGCGCCGCAGTCGTTTCCGGACGGCGAGCGCTTCAAGGCCGGACGCTCGTATCCGGTCGTGCGCCCGCCGACCACCATCACCTGAACGCTTGCACGCATGGACAACCTCGACCGGATGTACCGGCACCTCGTGCGGACCATTCGCACGAAGTTTCCGCAGTATCTGACGCAGCCCTTCGACGTCGGCGAGCTGCATCAGACGATCCTGCCGTATCGGTTGCACCGCCGCGAGCTCGGCCTCGAGACGAACGAGGACTACGAGATCACGTTGAGCGAGCTGCTCTCCGGCGCGCGCGACTATCTCGCCGTCGACGATCAGATGAAGGACGTATTGAAGCAGGAGCTGACGTCGACCAATCCCGATCCGGCCGCGTACAAGCAGTTTTCGTCGGCGATGGTCTCGCTCGCGCCGAACGCGCTGCGCAGTCTCGACGCCGGCCCGGACGATCCGAGCACGCCGCTTCGCACGACCGTCGTACCGACGATCGAAGAGGCGCGGGCGATGAATCGTCCGACGGCCGAGATCCCGGCCCAGCAGCCCCCTGCGCCGAACGCACCGAGCGCGCCGAGTGCTCCCGCGGCTTCGGTCCCGCCGGTTCAGGCGTCGGCGAGTGCCGTGCGTCCGTCGGCGATGCGGCCTTCGACGCCGGTGACGGCGCCCTCGGGCGCGCGGGCGATCACGCCGGTGCCGGGCGAGCGGTGTCGGTCGTGCAACGAGATGCTGCCCGCGGGGCGTCCGATCACCTTCTGTCCGCACTGCGGGCAGAACGTCACGACGATGAATTGCCCGGCCTGCGGGTCGGAGCTGGAGGTCGGCTGGAAGTTCTGTCCGACCTGCGGGCGAAAAACCGGCGCCGGCTGAGGCCGGACTGACATAAGACTTGCAAGAGGCTTGCGGGCATGCGTGGACGACTTCTTCGCGGCCTGAGCGCCGCACTGTTTGCCGCCGGCTGCGCCACGGGCGCGGCGGGCGGCGGGACCAGCGCGACTCCGGCTCCCGCTCCGTCGGGAACGGCGTCCGGCACCGGCGTCGGGTCGCAGGCGCGCCCCTGGCGCGTCACGACGTACGAGCACGTCGATCTCTGGCTGCATGGATTCGCGATGCTCACCAGCGACACGGGACACGTGCCGTTCTTCGCGCGTGGCTACAAGCAGGAGATCGCCGCGCGCAAGAAGCAGCAGAACGTCTACACGAATCTCGACGCGAACCAGCAGCAGCTGTCGCAGCGATTCGCGGCGAACCCGGCGCTCGCCAACGCACAGTTCCTCGCGATGTACTTCTCGTCGTTCCAGGAGCTCGCGTCGGCGACCGATCTGCTCGTGCGCACCGAGGGACAGCCCGGACGCGCGAGTGATCCGATGATGCAGCAGCAGATCGCGCTGCTCGCCGCGACCTTCCCGACCCCCGCTGACCGCAACTGGGCGCGGTTGTTCGTCCAGAGTCTTCAGGACGAAGGGTCGCGCTTCTATCACGCGTACTGGACCGCCGAGCAGCAGGCGCGCGGCGCGGCGTTCGCGCAGGTGAATCAGCAGTGGATCGGGAAGTACTATCCCAAGCTGACGCGCTTCCTCAACAACACCCAGCAGTCGAACGGCGAGCTGCTTCTTTCGCTGCCCCTCGGCGGCGAGGGGCGCACGATCAACAACAGCAAGCAGTCGAACTCCGTCGCCGTGATCTTCCCGCGCACCGTGGAGACCGCCGACGAAGCGATGTACGGCTTCGTCCACGAGGTCGTGGCGCGACTGGTGGACGAAGCCGTGCGCGACAACACGACGCCGGCCGAGCAGCGCTCGGGAGCGACGGCCGGCTACACCGGCAACGGCGCAGTCCGCGGCGGTGCGCTGCTGCTCGAGCGCACGGTACCCGACGCCCTCCCAGGCTACATGCGCTTCTATCTGCGCGAGCTCGGTCGCACGGTACCGGCCGGCGATCCGCGCGCGGCATTCGAGGCGGCATTTCCGCTCCCGCAGGCGATCGTGGCATCGCTTGCGAAGAGCATCGACGGTGTGCTCGGCGGCATCTGACGCCGTTCCGGGCGCTCACCCGTAGTATTCAGTATGGCTGACTCGCCCGTTCCGCGCTCCAATCTCCGCCTCGATCGTTCGTCGCTCGAACGCGTACTCGCGCGCGCCGCCGAGCTCCAGGGAACGGCGAGCGACATCGATCCGACCGAGCAGTTCAGCGAAGAGCAGCTGCTCGAGCTCGGAAAGGAAGTCGGCCTGTCGCCACAGCATCTGCGACAGGCCCTCGCCGAAGAGCGCACGCGCTCGGTGATTCCGGAGGAGGAGCGCGGGCTCGTCGCGAGCATGTTCGGTCCCGGCCGCGTCCGCACGGCGCGCACCGTCCCCGGCCGCCCCGCGGACGTTCTCGACGCCATCGACGCATGGATGCAGCGACAGGAGCTGCTCATCGTGAAGCGCCACCACTCGGATCGCATCGTCTGGGAAGCGCGTCGCGACTTTCTCGTCGGCGTGAAGCGCGCGCTCAAGTCGGGCGGCCGCGACTATGCGCTCTCACGCGCGCACGAAGTCGCGGCGACGGTCATGCCGATCGACAACCAGCGCGTGCACGTCGTGCTCGAGGGCGACTTCACGCCGCGCCGGGTCGCCGCCGCGCAGCAGGCGATCGGCAGCGCCGGACTCGGCGCGCTCGTCGGCGGATCGCTGCTCTTCATCAGCGTGCCGGTCATCCTTGCGGCAGCGCCGGTGGTGTTGCTCGGCGCGTCGGGCGTCGCAGCGGCCCGCGGCCTCCAGCATCGCGTCGTCACGCGCGCGCAGCTCGCATTGGAGCAGCTCCTCGATCGGCTGGAGCGCGGCGATATCGGCCGTCGGCCGGGCGAGACTCTCCTCGGCGCGATCGTGGCCGCCGCGACTCAGCTCCCGCGCCGCCCGTAAGGGCTCACGACGACAGGAGTGGCACGCGCACCGTTTCGGCGCGCGTCCGCGACACGAGGCGGGCCAGAAGGCGGTTGCTCCAGACGCCCAGCATGCTCAGCACCGTGATCGCCTTCACTTCAGCGCGCGAGATCTTCACCGTGTGGCGGCGTGCGATCGCGCCGGGCGTGCGGGTGAGATCGCGCAGAGTGGCGTAGGCGAAGAGGAGCGGGAGGGCGCAGAAGAGGCGGATCGCCGGAGCGCGGCGCGGAATCGAGAGGAGGTAGCTCGTCGCCTGATCGAGGTCGTGCCAGGCCAGCTGAACCAGCGCGCCGAGCGCGGCGTGGTTCTGCGCGGCGCGATCATGGGCGAGAATCGTCTCGTGCCCGCTCCCGTGCTCGCGAAGGAGCTGCTCGGGAATGTAGATCGAGTTCTCACGCTCGGCATCGCGCGCGACATCCTTGAGGATGTTCACGGTCTGCAGCGGCTCGGCGAAGGCGCGGCAGCGACGGCGCAGCAGCTCGTAGCGGTGGCGGCCGATGCTCGGCGAATGCTCGTGCCAGAGATCGGTGAGCAGATAGCCCACGGTTCCGGCGACGTAGTAGCAGTACTCCTTGTACTCCTCGATGCTCTGGATGCGAATGCCGTTCGGATAAGCGAGCACGAACTTTCGCATGCCGGAGATCATCTCGCGCACCCAGCGCCGCACGTGCTCGCGCGTCCCCGTGGGGAGCGTTCCGTACGAGGCGAAGACGAGCGCGCAGTTCTGGGCGAGGCGGGTGTGCGCGGCGTCACCAGTCACGACGCCGATGCGCGACGCGAGCGCGTCGATCCGTTCGGGAGCATCGAAGCCCGCGGAGAGCAGATCCAGGAGCGCGGCCTTCTCCGTCGCCGGAAGTTCGGGCGCATCCTCGATCGTGTCGGCGATCCGGCAGAGCAGGTACGCGTCTCGCACGGCGTGGCCGAGCGCCCCCGGCAGCAGCCGGATGCCGAGCGCGAACGTGCGCGACACGGCGGGCAGGATCTCGTTGCAGAAGGCGTCGGCATGAGCCGAGCTCGTCGTCATCGGGCGCTCCGGTGTGGGTCGGGCGTCCCCCCGACTATTACACTATAACGTCAGATAACGAATGATGACGACACTGACTCCCCCTCCCGAGTTTCGCGGCATCTTCCGCGTCGACGACGATGCGCGCGCCGTGTACGCCGAAGCGGCCGGCATCGCGCAGGCGATCCCGCGCGGCGTCGCCGTTCCCGTCGACGTCGACGATCTCGCGACGCTCGTGCGCTGGGCCGCGGCGAACGACGTTCCGCTGATCCCGCGCGGCTCGGGGAGCAGCATGCCGGGCGGCGCGATCGGCGACGGGTTGATCGTCGACCTTTCCCGCTGGCGCACGCTCGGCGCGGTCGACGTCGAGCGACGGACGATTCGTGTGGGACCGGGCATCACCCGCGGCGAAGTCGATCGCGCGGCACGCGCGCAGGGACTGCGCTTCCCCGTCGATCCGTCGAGCGGGCCGTTCTGCACCGTGGGCGGGATCACGTCGACGAACGCCGCGGGATCGCATTCGATGCGTTTCGGGTCGACGCGTCGCTGGGTGCGCGCGATCGAATGCGTCTTCGCCGACGGCATGCGCGCCGAAGTGCGACGCGGGGCCGAGCCGCCGCGCGGCGTTCCGGCGATCGAACGCTTCCGCGCCGTCGCGCCGTCGATCATCGCCGAAGAGCGGGAGCGCGCGTCACGCCATCCGGGGGTGATCAAGGATTCGTCGGGTTACGGGATCGCCGACTACGCGCAGTCGGGTGAGCTCGTCGATCTGCTCGTCGGCAGCGAAGGGACGCTGGCGTTCTTCACGAGCATCGAGCTCGATCTCATCTCCGCCCCGGCGGCCACGAGCAGCGTCCTCGGCGCGTTCGCCTCGCTCGAGGACGCCGTCGTCGCGGCCGGTCGCGCACGGGAAGCCGGCGCCGCGGCCTGCGAGCTCCTCGACCGCACGTTCCTCGATGTCGCCGCGTCGGGCGGCGCCGAGCGTCGCGTCCCCGAGAACACCGAAGCGGCGCTGCTCGCCGAGATCGAAGGGAGCGATCCCGCGGCGGCGAATGCCGCGGCGCACGCGCTCGAGCAGGTGTTCCGCGATGCCGGGGCGACGTTCAGCCGCGTCGCGCTCGACGAGCACACCGAGACGGAGATGTGGGAGCTGCGGCACGCCGCGAGCCCGATCCTCTCGCGTCTCGATCCGTCGCTCCGCTCGATGCAGTTCATCGAAGACGGCGCGGTGCCCCCCGAGCGGCTGCCCGACTACGTGCGCGGCCTGCGAGAGATCTTTGCGCGCCACGAGACGCGCGGCGTGATCTTCGGCCATGCCGGCGACGCGCACGTCCACGCCAATGCCCTCGTCGACTTCCGGTGGCCCGACTGGCGCGCCCGCGTGGACGGAATCCTCGACGAGGCCGTGGCGCTCACGGCGCGACTTGGCGGCACTCTCGCCGGCGAGCACGGCGACGGCCGGCTTCGCACGCCGCTTCTCGATCACGTCTGGACGCCGATCGCGCGCGCGCACTTCGCGGCGATCAAGCGTGCGTTCGATCCGGACGGGCTGCTCAACCCCGGCGTGAAAGTCCCGATTGGCGGCGAGCGCGCGATCGCGGCCGTGAAATACGATCCGTCGCTGCCCCCGCTCTCGCCGCGCGCCCGCGCGGCGCTCGCGCGCGTCGAGCGCGAGCGCGCCTATGCCCGGTTCCGCCTCGAGCTGCTCGACGAAGCGGCGGTTTGACGGGCGCGCCCGCTTGTCGGGCGGCGAGTGATCCCGTTGATTTCCTCCCTTCGTCGGCCGCGGCCCACCCCCACCCCGTCCCCCCCCCCCCCCACCCCAAGCCCAGCCCACCCGACACAAACCCCCCCCATCACA